>DASUEE010000070.1:0-7993 GCA_036275235.1 Acidimicrobiales bacterium
CACGGCAGCCGCGACGTCGTCGTCCCAGCAGATGAGCCACGCCAGGCCGTCGGGGCCGTGCTCGGCCTGGAGCACCACGTCGACGGCGACGTCCTCGACGTCGGCGGCGCCGTCGGCGATGACCACGACCTCGGAGGGGCCGGCGAAGCTCGACGGCACGCCGACGAGGCCGCTCGAGGCGACCTCGCGCTTGGCCTGCGCGACGCGGGCGCTGCCCGGTCCGACGATGACGTCGACCGGGCGGATCGACTCGGTGCCGTGGGCCAGCGCGGCGATGGCGGCCGGTCCGGCCACCCGGAACACCTCGTCGACCCCGGCGATGGCGCAGGCGGCGAGGATGCCGTCGTCGACCCGCCCGTCCGGGCCCGGCGCGGTGCACACCACGGTCTCGGGGACGCCGGCGACCTTCGCCGGCACGGCCGTCATGAGCACCGTGGACAGCAGCGGCGCGAGCGCGGCGGGCACGTAGAGGCCGGCGCGGTCGACGGGCCGGACGAGCTCGCGCACGACGAGGCCGTCGCGCTCGTACCGGGCGGGGTCGTGCTGCTGGGCTCGGTGGTAGGCGGTGATGTTCTCGTGCGCCGCTTCGAGCGCGGTGCGCAGGGCGGGGTCGATGCGGTCAGGTGCCGATGCGACCTCGGCGGGGTCGACCCGGATCTGGTCGATCTCGACGCCGTCGAACTCCTTCGTCATCGCCCGGAGGGCGGCGTCGCCCTCGCGGCGCACCCGGTCGATGACGGCGCGGACCTGCTCGATCGGCGGCTCCTCGGCGGCCGCCGGTCGGGGCAGCGCGGCGCGCAGCTGGTGCGGGTCCGAGGTGTCGGATCCGCGCAGGTCCAGCGTGGTGAGGGGGCCGGTCACGGGGGCCGAGGCTACCGGTGTCCCGATCCGGCCCCGAAGTGGGTAGACAAGCCGACCGTGAGCACCGACGGCGCCGAGCTCTCGTCCATCCAGGGCACCCTCGAGGAGCTGGCCCGCCGCGTCGAGGCGATCGCCGACCGGCGCGACGACGACCCCGACGACCCGATCTCCGCCGGCCTCTACGAGGTCGACCGCTCGCTGCGCAACGCGGTGCGGCGGCTCGACCGGCTCCGGTCCCGGCTGTAGCCAGTCCGTGGGCGGGCGCGAACTGGGGCCGGCCGATGGCCGGCCCCAGCGCGAGATGGCGCCCGGGTGGGAGTGGGCACCATCTCTAGCGTCGCCGGGCGGCGGATCCCGTGCGACGCGTCAGTTCCAGGTGGCGGGAACCTGGAATCACCACGACCGTACAAGACGCGGAGCGCGGACGGCGCCCTAGCGGGAGACTTTTTTCGGCTTGTGCGGGGATGCGGGCAGATCGGCGATCCCGTATGACGGGCAGAACCACCCGAGGGGGCACTCCGGGCACGCTGGGCGACGTGCCTTGCAGACCCGGCGACCGTGCAGGATCAGCCGCAGGCTGAGCAGCCCCCGCTCGCGCGCAGGGATCATCGCGCCGAGCTCGTGCTCGACCTTCACCGGGTCGATCTCCTCGGTGAGCCCGAGCCGGATCGCCAGACGCCCGACGTGGGTGTCGACCGGGAGGCCGGGCTCGGCGAGCGCCACCGAGCGGATGACGTTGGCCGTCTTGCGCCCCACCCCGGGGAGCGCCACGAGGTCCTCGATGGGGTGGGGCACCTGCCCGCCGTGGTGCTCGACGAGGCGCTGGGCCATGCCGAGCAGCGACTTCGCCTTCTGGCGGAAGAAGCCCGTGGAGTGGATGACCTGCTCGAGCTCCTCGGGGTCGGCGCCGGCGAGCGCCTCGGCGTCCGGCCAGCGCCGGAACAGCTCGGGCGTGGTCAGGTTCACCCGCTCGTCGGTCGACTGGGCGGAGAGGATGGTGGCGACGAGCAGCTCGAACGCGTCCCGGTGGTCGAGCTCGCACAGGTCGACCTCGGTGCCCGGGTACGCCTCCGCCAGCACCTCGACGGCGGCTCGGGCCCGGCCGGCCGGCGTCCGCGGCCGCCGCCGCCCCGGGGGCGGGTCGGGGTTCGGCACGGACCGGGGCACGGGCGGAGGGTAGCGACGGGGTCGTGGCGTGCTGCAGCGCCGTCGCTACGGTGCCGGTCCATGGCCGAGCTGCACGTCAAGCGCCACCTGGACGCCGACGACGTGCGCGAGGTCGAGCACCTCATCGACCGCGTGTACCAGGCCGACGGGCACCGGCCCATCGACGAGCACCGCTGGGTCGACGCCGCCCACGGGGGCCGCTCCGAGTTCGCCGGGCTGGTCCTCCGCCAGGACGGCCACGACCACCTCGTGGCCTACAGCCAGGTCACCAAGGGCGACCAGTCCTGGGCGATCGACCTGGTGATCGATCCGCACCACCGCTACGACGCGCTGATCATCGCGCCGCGCCTGCTCGGGGCCGCCGTCGACCTGATCGCCGACGAAGGCGGCGGCCACGTGCACTGGTGGGTGTACGAGCCCACCGAGGCCCACACCCGCATCGCCGACCTCGTCGGCCTCGCACCGGGGCGCGACCTGTACCAGATGCGCGTGCCGATCCCGCTCCAGGAGACCACCGACCTCGTCACGCGTCCCTTCGTGCCCGGCCAGGACGAGGAGCGCTGGCTCGAGGTCAACAACGCCGCCTTCCACTGGCACCCGGAGCAGGGCGGCTGGACGCTCGACGACGTGACCCACCGCGAGCAGGAGCCGTGGTTCGATCCGGAGGGCTTCCTCCTCCACGAGGTCGACGGCCGCCTCGCCGGCTTCTGCTGGACGAAGGTCCACCAGGAGCCCCACGAGGGCGAGATCTACGTCATCGCCGTGCACCCCGACTTCGCCGGGCGGGGCCTCGGCCGGGCGCTCACCATCGCCGGCCTCGCCCACCTGAGCGAGCAGACCAGCACGGGGATGCTCTACGTCGACGCCGGCAACGAGGGCGCCGTGCGTCTGTACGAGGACCTCGGGTTCCGGGTGACGTCGACGAACCGCGCGTTCGTCGGCGACGTCGCTAGACGTTGACGCCGACGAGCGCGCCGATGCTGTAGGTGAGCGCCGCCGGCACGGCGGTGAAGGCCAGCTGGCGGGCCACGACCCGCAGCCACGGCCGTTCGGTGAACCGGGCGATGACCACCCCGATCGCCACAGCGGCGACCAGGGCGAGCACGAGCGACGCGAGGGTGGCGGCGGCACCCTCGGCCACGAACCACGGGACCAGGGGCAGGACCGCGCCGATGCAGAACGCCCCGAAGGACGACACGGCGGCGCCCACCGGCGAGCCGAGCTCGTCGGGGTCGATGCCCAGCTCCTCGCGGGCGTGGGTGCGCACGGCCAGCTCCTCGTCGGCCATGACGGAGGCCGCGAGGGCACGTGACGCCGATGGCGTCACGCCCCGGGACTGGTAGAGCTGCTCCAGCTCGGCCCGCTCGACGTGCGGGTTGCGGCGGATCTCGCGGCGCTCGAGCTCCAGCTCGCGCTCGAACAGCTCGCTCTGCACGCGCATCGAGTTGTACTCGCCCGCCGCCATGGAGATGGCACCCGCCACCAGGCCGGCCAGCCCCGCCACGCGCACCACCGACGGCGCCGGGTCGGCGCCGGCCACGCCGAGGATGAGCCCCACGTTCGACACGAGGCCGTCGCTGATGCCGAACACGGCGGCGCGGGCGGCGCCACCACGCACGTCGCGGTGGCGGTGCTCGACCACGGGCGGCTCCGGGCGCAAGCGCGCCGGCGTCTGGTCGCTGGACGGGACGGTCACGTCCCCAGGCTACGGCCGTACGCTGGAGCGCCGTGCCCACCCGCTACCACCCCGACCGCGACGCCCTCGCCGAGCTCCTCGCCGGCGAGCCGCGCTACCGCGTCGACCAGGTGTGGCAGGGCTTGTACGAGCACCTGACCGACCCCGAGGGCATCACGAACCTGCCCAAGGGCCTGCGCGCCCGCCTCGCTTCCGAGCTGCCGGCGGCCCTCGAGCCGGCGGCGGAGTCGGTGAGCGACGACGGCGCCACCGTGAAGTGGCTGTGGCGGCTCGCCGACGGGGCCAGCGTCGAGACCGTGCTGATGCACTACCCGGAGCGGGCAACGGTCTGCGTGTCGACCCAGGCCGGATGCGCCATGGCGTGCAGCTTCTGCGCCACCGGGCAGGCCGGCTTCGAGCGCCACCTGACCACGGGAGAGATCGTCGAGCAGGCGGTGGTCGCCGCCCGCACGGCCCGCGACTCCGGGCGCCGCCTCTCCAACGTCGTGTTCATGGGCATGGGCGAGCCGCTCGCGAACTACGACGCGACCTGGGGCGCGGTCGAGCGACTCCACGGCGCCGTCGGCCTCTCGGCCCGCCACCTCACGATCTCCACCGTGGGCCTCGTGCCCGGGATCGAGCGGCTCACCGGTGAGGCGCTGCCGGTGAACCTCGCCGTCTCGCTCCACGCCGCCAACGACGAGCTGCGGGACGAGCTGGTGCCCATCAACCGCCGCTACCCCATCGAACGGTTGCTGGAGGCGTGCGGCGCGTACGTCGAGGCGACCCACCGCCGGCTGTCCTTCGAGTGGGCGCTGATCGACGGCGTCAACGACCGCGACCGCGACGCGGTCGAGCTGTCCGAGGTGGCCCGAGCCGTCCGGGCCCACGTCAACCTCATCCCGCTCAACCCGACGCCCGGGTACGCCGTCCGGGGCACGCCGCCTGATCGGGTCCGAGCGTTCCGCCAGCGGCTGGAGGACCTCGGCGTGAACGCCACCGTGCGCCGGAACCGGGGCACGGAGATCGACGCGGCGTGCGGTCAGCTGCGGGCGAACCACGAGGCCACGCCCGTGCGGCTCAGGCCAGGCGCATCGAGACGTCGCGCCGGATGAGCACCGTGGTGCCCGCGTCGGTGCGGATCGCCCGACGCAGGTGCTCGCCGGCCCGCACGCGCGCGCCCGGCCACACCACCGACTCCTCGAGCGCGCCCTCCACCTGCGCGCCGGCGCCGACCACGCTCCCGCCGGCGGCGGCCAGGTTCGCCCGGAGGTAGTCGACCGGGTCGGCGCAGTCGACGAAGGGCCCGTGGTGGGCGACGGTCTCGATCCGCCCCTCCTCGAGCGCCTGGCGCCAGCACACCTCCCAGAGCCCGGCCGGCGAGACCGGGAGCTGCTCGACGTCGGCCCACGGCAGCAGCGCGCCGGCCACGGGTGCCCGAGGACCGAACGGCTCGTCGCCGGGCACGAGGACGCGCAGCGTCGACCCGTCCCAGCCCTCGACCAGGTGCTCGAGCCCGCCCGGGCACCACGTGTCTCCGTTCACCACCACCACGCCCCGCCCGTCGATCCACGGCCGGAGCCTCGCGATGCCGCCGGCGGTCCCGAGCGCCTCGCCGTGCTCGATCGACAGGTGGGCACGGCCGTCCAGGTGGCGGACCAGCGCGTGCTGGGGCGCGTGGACGTTGACCGCCACGTCGTCGGTGACCGAGGAGAGCCGGCCGAGGGCGTGGTCGATCAGCGCCTCGTCGGCGACCGGGCACAGGACCTTGGGACGCAGCCGGGTGAGCGGCAGCATGCGGGTGCCCGCTCCGGCGCCGAGGGCGACACCTGCGAGACTCTCAGCCATGGAGACCCGTCGGTGGATCAATCACTCCCTGCCCCAGACCCTCGGCAACGCGGTGCTCCTGTTGTACATCAGCGCCGCCTTCGACGCGCTGTTCTCGCTGGGGGCCCTGTCCCTGCTCGGACTCCTCATCGTCGCCGGCAAGGTGGCCGCCGGCTACGGCATCGCCAACGAGAAGCGCTGGGGCTACCAGCTCGGCGTGGCCATGGCGTTCTCCCCGTTCGTGTACCGGTTCCTCATCGGGGGCCTCGACGCCGTGCTCGGCACCGGCATCATCTCGCTGCTCTTCGAGATCGCGCTCGTCGCCCTGCTGCTGCACCGGGACTCGAAGGAGCACCAGCGCATCTGGTTCAGCTGAAGCTTTGGGCGCCCGACCGCCCGGTCAATAGCGTCCCTCCGACTTCGAGAGCAGCTCGCCAGGGGGACCAGTGGACTTCAACCTCGCCGACGTCTTCGAGGCGGTCACCCGAGCCATCCCCGACCAGGACGCCATCGTGTGGGGCGACCGTCGCTGGACCTACCGGGACCTCGACGAGCGCACGAACCGGTTCGCGAACGTGCTTCACCACGGCGGCCACGGCGCTCGTCGTGAGCGCGACGGCCTCGGCGGGCACGAGAGCCACCAGGACCACCTGGCCGTCTACCTCTTCAACGGCAACGAGTACCTCGAAGCGATGCTCGGCGCCTTCAAGGCCCGGGTGGCGCCGTTCAACGTGAACTACCGCTACGTCGAGGAGGAGCTCCTCTACCTCCTCGACAGCTGCCAGGCCGACGCCATCGTCTTCGACAGCGCGTTCGCCGAGACCCTGGCCGCCGTCCTGCCCCAGCTCCCCCGCCTGCGCACGCTCATCCAGGTCGGGGACGGCCCCATGCTCCCCGGCGCGATCGCCTACGAGGACGCCCTCTCGGACGCGGCCACCACGCCTCCGGCCGTGCAGCGATCCCCCGACGACCTCTACATCCTGTGCACGGGCGGCACCACGGGGATGCCCAAGGGCGTGCTGTGGCGCCAGGCCGACATCTTCATGGGCTCGATGGGCGGCCGCGACCTGACCAGCGGGATCGAGAAGCAGACGATCGACGAGATCGTCGAGGGGGCGACCTCGAGCGGGGGCGCGAAGGTGCTCCCGGCTCCGCCGTTCATGCACGGTGCTGCCCAGTGGGTGGCCTTCTCCGGCTTCAACGGCGGCTCGACGATCGTCATCCAGGACGACGTGGTCCGCCTCGACCCGGCCGACGTGTGGTCGACCGTCGACCGGCACGGGGTGAACATCCTGCTGATCGTCGGCGACGCCTTCGGTCGACCGCTGGTGGAGGAGCTCGAGCGCGGACGCCACGACGGGTCGTCGCTGCTCGTGGTCGTGTCCGGCGGCGCGCCGCTCAACTCGTCCCTCAAGGACCGGCTGCTCGCCGCCCTGCCCTCGGCGATGATCCTCGACGCCGTCGGTGCCTCCGAGACCGGCTCGCAGATGAGCCACGTGTCCGCTGCCGGCGCCGCCGCCCGCACCGGTCGCTACACCCCCGGCCCGGCCGCCGCCGTCGTGTCGGCCGACCTCTCGCACGTGCTCGAGCCCGGGCACGAGGGCGACGGCTGGCTCGCCCAGCGCGGACGGGTGCCGCTCGGCTACCTCGGTGACGCCGAGAAGACCGCGCGCACCTTCCCGGTGATCGAAGGCACCCGCTACGCCGTGCCCGGCGACCGGGCCCGCCTGACGGCGGAGGGCCAGATCGAGCTGTTCGGACGGGACTCGGTGACGATCAACTCGGGCGGGGAGAAGATCTTCGCCGAGGAGGTCGAGCAGGCCCTCGCCCACCACCCCGACGTGTTCGACGTGGTGGTCGCCGGGCGTCCGAGCGAGCAGTGGGGCAACGAGGTCGTCGCCGTCGTGCAGCTCCGGGAAGGCGCCGTCGCCGACGAGGCCGCCCTGCGAGACGAGGCGTCGCGCCACGTGGCCCGCTACAAGCTGCCCAAGGCGTTCGTCTTCGTCGACGCCGTCGTGCGCTCCCCGGCCGGAAAGGCCGACTACCGCTGGGCCAAGGAGCGCGTGCTCAGCGCCTGAGCGACAGCGACACGACGGTGCCGTGCCCGTCGTCGGCTCTGCGGAACGCCACGTCGTCCGTCAGCTCCCGGATGAGCGGGATGCCGAGGCCGTGCTCGTGCTCGAGTCGCTCGGGATCGTCGGGGTCGGGCAGCGGCGCGAGGGCGTCGGGGTCGAAGCCCGGGCCACGATCCCGGACGTCGACCCGCACCACCTCCTCGTCGATGTGGCACGACACGACGACGGGCTCGGCGAGGGCGTCGACCCGGTGGACCTTGACGGCGTTGCTGCACGCCTCCGTGACCGCGAGGCGCAGGTCGTCGAGGCGCTGCTCGTCGACCGGGGGCTCGAGCGCACCGGCAGCGGCGAGCACGAGGCGGACCACCGGTCGGTAGTCGTCACCGGG
>DASUEE010000071.1:0-6660 GCA_036275235.1 Acidimicrobiales bacterium
CGGCGCAGGTGGCGGCGGCCGCTCCGAGGTCGCGGCCGATGCGGTGCCTGCCTCGTCCTCCGGTGCCGACGGGGGTGCCGGTCCGCTCCTGCTGATCGGCATCGCCGCCGCCGCAGCAGCGGCCGCGACGGGGACCGTGGAGTACCGACGCCTCCTGCGGCGTCCACCGCTCCCGGCCTAGCCCGTCACGGTCGCCCACGGCGACCACATCACCCATCCGAACGAGACAGGGGTCCACTCTCGTGCAACCGAACCCAAGCCTTCCGAGTCCCGCGGGCAGAGTCCTGCGTGGCTACGCACCCGTCGCCATCCTCGGCGTGCTGTTCGCCGTCATGGCGGCGACCGTCCCGTCCACCTACAAGGACCAGGGTCTGGCCACGACCGGCGCCGGCGGCACGATGGAGGTGGGCTCCGGCTCGGCCACCGGTTCGTCGGGCTCCGGGTCGGGCGCTGCCGGGACGCCGGGCGCTGGCGGGACGTCGGGTGCGCCGGGCGGCGCCGCCGGTGGCGGCAGCGGTGCCGGGGGTCCGGCCGGCGGCGCGGAGGGCGGGTCCGGTGGCGGTGGGCCGGTCGCCGGTCAGCAGCCGTGCAGCGATCGCCCCGTCCAGATCCCCGGGGATCCGTACTCCCCACCGTGCTTCGAGTTCTCGGGCGACAACGGCGGCGCCACGGCCAAGGGCGTGACGCCCGAGGAGATCATCGTGTCGGCCCGCATCCTGAACGAGAAGGGCTTCCAGCAGACGTTGGCCACCCTGGCCGGCGCCGACATCGTCGACGGCCCCGCGGACGTCAAGCGGACCATCTCCGCCCTGGCCGAGTACTTCAACAGCCGCATGCAGTTCTACGGGCGCAAGCTGTCGATCAAGTTCTACGACGGCAAGGGGTCCGGGGTGAACGAGCTGCAGGGCGCCGGCCAGGCCGAAGCGGAAGCCGACGCCATCACCTCGGCTGACGAGATCGGTGCCTTCGCCGAGATCAACGCCGGCTCCGCCCCCTTCGCAGACGCCTTGGCCCGAAAGGGCGTGGTCGCCTTCGGCACCCCGTACCTGTCTCGCAAGTGGCACGTCGACCGGCGGCCGTACAACTGGAGCGTCGCCACCGACTGCTCGATCATCGTCGAATCGGTCGGCGAGTTCGCCAACCAGACGCTGGCCAACAAGCCGGCCGTGTTCGCCGGCCCCGGCTTGAAGGACAAGCCGCGCAAGTTCGCGGCGTTCTCCCCCGAGAACCCGTGGTACGTCGACTGCGTCGACGACGCCATCCGCATCGCCGAGGCCGCCGGCAACAAGGTCGACCAGCGGATCACCTACCGACTGGACATCGACTCCATGTCGAACCAGGCGGCCAGCATCATCACCAAGCTGAAGAGCGAAGGGGTCACGACGATCCTCTGCGGCTGCGACCCGATCATGCCGATCTTCCTCACCACCAAGGCTGCCGAGCAGGGGTACAACCCGGAGTGGGTCGTTGCCGGCACGGCGCTGTCGGACATCGACATCGTCGGCCAGCTGTACCAGCAGGAGCAGTGGTCCCGAGCCTTCGGTGTCAGCTACCTCGCCTCCTTCATGCCCATCGAGTCCGGCATCGGCTACAGCGCCTACAAGTCGGTCCGCCAAGACGAACCTGCCTTCGCGGTCGAGACGATCTACGCGCAGATGTACATGCTGGCCCTCGGCATCCACATGGCCGGCCCGAACCTGACGCCGGAGACCTACGAGCAGGGCATGTTCGCCTACCCGGGAGGCACCGGGCCGTTCGGCACGTGGGGCTTCGACGAAGACAGCTACACCCCCACCCAGGACTACCGGGTCGTCTGGTGGGACCCCGAGGCCGTGTCACCGATGAACTCCAAGCGCGGCGCGTACATCGAGGCCTACGAGGGTCGCCGCTTCCAGCTCGGCCAGCTCCCGGCCTCCGATCAGCCGCCGGTGTTCCGATGAGCAGCTCCGACGCCGACGAGCAGGATCCGACCTTCGCCGATCGGCTGCGGACGCCGAGCCGCGCCCGTTCGCTGGCCGTGGGCGCCATGGCCTTCGCGATCGGCTACCCGCTGCTCGGCGTGGCACTGCCGGACGGTGCGCCGTTCGGCGTGGTGGTCCAGGGAGCGGTGTTCGGCACCGTCACGTCCCTGTTGGCCATGGGCCTCATCCTGCTGTACCGGACGGACAACATCATCAACTTCTCCTACGGCGCCATGGGTCTCGTGGGCGGGAACCTCGGCGTGAACCTCTACCTGGAGGCCGGCTGGAACTACCTGCTCGCGATGGGGGTGGGGGTCGGTGCAGGGCTCGCCGTCGGCGCCGTGGTCGAGCTCACCGTCATCCGGAGGTTCAAGGACGCCAGCCGGCTCACCCTCACCGTCGCGACGATCGGGCTCGCCCAGGTGCTGGGATACGTCGGAGCGATCTTCATCCCGGGCCGCTTCGGGTCCACCGGGCTCGTCGGCGGCTTCGAGACCCCGTACTCGTTCGGGTTCGACCTCGGCCCGGTGCGCTTCACGGCCGGACACGTGCTCATCATGGTGGCGGTCCCGCCGATCATCGCCGCGCTCTCCTGGTTCCTGCTCCGCACCGACGCCGGCGTGGCCGTGCGCGCCGCGGCGCAGAACAAGGAGCGGGCGCAGCTCCTCGGCATCCCGATCGATCGGCTGAAGACGATCGTGTGGCTCGTGGCCGGCGGGCTCGCCGCTCTCACGATCGTGCTGCAGGCGCCGTTCGCCGGCACCGCATCGAACCCCCTCACCGCCCCCATCACGGTGTTGCTCCCGGCCCTGGCCGCAGCCGTCATCGCCCGCATGGAGTCGCTGCCCCTCGCGTTCTTCGCCGGCGTCGGCCTCGGTGTCCTCGAGGAGCTGGTGCGATGGAACGTCGACAAGGCATCGGCGCCCGATCTGGCGTTCCTCGTCGTGATCCTCGGCGCGCTCCTGCTGCAGTCCGGCAAGCTCTCCCGCGCCCACGACGTCTCCTTCGGGCTCGATCTCGCCGGGGTGGTCCGGTCCGTCCCCGCCGAGCTGTCCCAGCTGCCGGAGGTCCGCTGGGTCCGCCGGGCACTCATCGCCGTGGTGCTGGTGCTCGCCGTCGTCCTCCCGAGAGGTTGGGCGCCGTCCTCGCAGAGCCTGGCGACCACCGCCGTGGTCTGGTGCCTCGTCGCGGTCTCCCTCGTGGTGCTGTCCGGATGGGCCGGGAAGGTCAGCCTGGGTCAGTTCGGGATCGTCGGCGTCGCCGCCATCGTCGCCGGCAACATCGTGCAGCGGTGGAACATCGACATCTTCGTCACCGTGCTGATCGCCGGTGCCGCCGGCGCGCTCGCCGCCCTGGTCATCGGCGTGCCCGCCCTGCGGATCAAGGGGTTGTTCCTCGCCGTCACCACACTGGCGTTCGCGGTCACCCTCGACAGCTTCCTGCTCAACCCGGTGAACTTCCCCGACCAGGTGCCGGACGACGTGAACCCGCCGATCTTCTGGGACCGCTTCGACGGGGCGGAGCAGCTCGTGCTCTACAACTTCGCTCTCGGCCTCTTGGTGCTGTCCCTGCTGCTGTCCAACGCCCTGCGCCGGACGCGCTGGGGACGGGTCTTCCAGGCCACCAAGGACAACGAGAAGACGGCGCAGGCCCAATCGGTCCCCACGACGAAGGTCAAGCTCGCATCGTTCTGCTACTCCGGCTTCGTCGCCGGGCTCGCGGGCGGCGTGTACGTCCTGGTCCTGCGCGGCGCGCGCGTCAACTCGTTCCCGCCGATCATGAGCCTCGAGGTGTTCTCGATGACGGTCATCGGAGGCCTCGGCTCGCTCCTCGGCGCGGTCTCCGGGGTGGTGCTGTTCCGGTTCCTCCAGAACTCCGACGTGCTCGGCGGTGACCTCCGCCTCGCAGTCACCGGCGCGGGCCTGCTCGTGGTCCTGTACCTCTACCCGGGCGGTCTCGGCCAGGCGATGTACAACGTGCGCGACCGCTACCTGCGGATCGTGGCCCGGCGCCGAGGGATCCACGTGCCGAGCCTGATCGAGGACAGCCGCCAGGACGACGATCCGCCTCCGGCGGGTTCGGCCCCTCCACCGGACCGGCACGCCGACCGCCTCGACGACACCCTCGTGGGGCCCGCGGCCCCCGCGACCCTCGGGAGGAGCTCGTGAGCGACGACACCAACACCGTCCGCGACACCTCCCCGATCCTCGAGTGCCGGGGCATCGATGTCGCCTACGGCCCGGTGCAGGTCCTCTTCGGTGTCGACCTCACGGTCGATCACGGCGAGATCGTCGCGCTGCTCGGCACGAACGGTGCCGGCAAGTCGACCCTGCTGAAGGCCATCTCGGGGCTCGTGCGCCCCAAGGCCGGATCGGTGACCTTCGATGGTCGCGACGTCACCGGCGAGGCGGCGCACCTCGTTGCCGCCCGGGGGCTGGTGCAGATGCCGGGCGGCAAGGGCGTGTTCCCCACCTTGTCCGTGAAGGAGAACCTGCGGCTGGCCTGCTGGCTGTTCCGAGACGACGCCGAGCGGGTCGACGCGAAGGTCGCCGAGGTGCTGGACCTGTTCCCGCGGCTGAAGGATCGCTACACGAACCTCGCCGGTGACATGTCGGGTGGCGAGCAGCAGATGCTCACCCTCGGCATGGCGTTGGTCAACGAGCCGAAGCTGCTCATGATCGACGAGCTGTCGCTCGGGCTCGCCCCGACCATCGTGGGCGACCTGATCGACGTCGTCCACGAGATCAACGCAGCCGGCGTCACGATCATCGTCGTGGAGCAGTCGATCAACGTCGCGCTCACGCTGGCCCGCCGAGCGGTCTTCATGGAGAAGGGCGAGTTCCGCTTCACCGGTCCGACGCAGGCGCTGCTCGACCGTCCGGACATCCTCCGGTCGGTGTTCATCGCCGGTGGTCCGGTCGACGCCGACGGCCCCGCCGGGGCGCCGGCGCCCGTGCGCGCCGTCGCTCCCAGGGAGGCACCGGGCCCGGAGGCGCCGGTCGTCCTGCGATGCTCCGACGTCGTCAAGCGCTTCGGCGGCATCAACGCGATCGACGGCATCGACCTGTCCCTGCGCGAGGGCGAGGTCCTCGGCCTCATCGGGCAGAACGGCGCCGGCAAGACCACCCTGTTCGACTGCATCTCCGGATACCACCGCATCGACGCAGGTCGCATCGAGCTGCACGGCACCGACATCACCGCGTGGGAACCCCACGAGCGAGCCCTGTACCAGCTCGGCCGGTCCTTCCAGGAGGCCATGCTCTACCCGACGCTGACGGTCCGCGAGACGATCGCCACGGCGCTCGAGCGGCACCTCGAGAACCGCGACATGTTCGCCGCTGCGCTGGCCGCGCCTGCGTCGTACGACAGCGAGATGCGGGCGTGGCGCCGGGTCGAGGAGCTCATCGACATGATGAACCTCGGCGCCTTCCGCGACAAGCTCGTGGGGGAGCTGTCGACGGGTTCTCGCCGCATCGTCGAGCTCGCCTGCCTCCTCGCCCAGGAGCCGAGCGTGCTCCTCCTCGACGAGCCGTCGGGCGGGGTCGCCCAGAAGGAGACCGAGGCGCTCGGCCCGCTCCTGCGCCAGGTGCAGGAGCTGACGTCGTGCTCGATCATGATCATCGAGCACGACATGCCGCTGCTGACGTCGCTGTGCGACCGGATGTACTGCCTCGAGCTGGGGGACGTGATCGCCGAGGGCACGCCGGCCGAGGTCCTGGAGCACCCGCGGGTCATCGAGTCCTACCTCGGACAGAACGAGGCAGCCATCAACCGCTCCGGCGCCGGTGCGGCTCCTGACGCCGACACGGCCATCCCCGCCAACGGTGCGCCCGCTCGGCGAGCGGCGCCGGGCTCCCCACGGAGGCGTCGCCCGCTGCAGGGGCGCTGAGCGCCTGCCCACACGACCCCGGAGGACCCGGTCGGGCTCAGCGTCGCAGCACGCCGTACTTGACGATGCAGACGACGGCGCGCACGCCGTCGCGCCAGCCGATCTTCTTGCCCTCCTCGTACGTGCGGCCTGCGTACGAGATGCCCACCTCGTAGAAGCGCGCACCGGCACGAGCGAGCTTGGCGGTGATCTCCGGCTCGAACCCGAAGCGGTCCTCTTCGATGGTGACGCCCTGGATGAGCTCGCGGCGGAAGACCTTGTAGCAGGTCTCCATGTCCGTGAGGTTCAGGTTGGTCACCATGTTGGACGCCACCGTGAGCAGCTTGTTCCCGACCGAGTGCCAGAAGTACAGGACCCGGTGGGACTCGCCGCCGGCGAAGCGGGAGCCGTAGACGACGTCGGCGTTCCCGGCGAGCAGCGGGTGGAGGAGCCGGCCGAGCTCCGCCGGGTCGTACTCGAGGTCGGCGTCCTGGACCACCACGTAGTCGGCCGTGGCGTGGGCGACGCCGGTGCGGAGCGCCGCGCCCTTGCCCTGGTTCACGGCGTGGCGGAGCACGGTCACCCGCGCGTCACCGGTGCCGGTCAGCTCGTCGAGCAGCTTGCCGGTGCCGTCGGTGGAGCAGTCGTCGACCACGACCAGCTGGGCCACCCACGGAGAGGCGAGCACGGCGTCGACGGCGGCCCGCACGGTGGCCTCCTCGTTGTAGGCGGGCATGACCACCGACAGGCAGGGGTGCGGTTCGTGGGTGGAGGCGTTCACCGGAACAGGTCCTCGCTCGGGTGACGGACCAGGTCGGCGACGCTGCCGTC
>DASUEE010000072.1:0-8347 GCA_036275235.1 Acidimicrobiales bacterium
CGATCTGGCTGAGGTACGGGTTCGAGACGTTCGCCCGGTCGGCGAGGTCGCGCAGCGAGTACTGGGCCTGCTTGCGGCGCTCGCGGATGAACCCGCCGAGCGACTCGAGCTGCTTGCGGGCGGCGTCGTCGAGGTCCATCGCCGCCGAGCCTACCGACCTGCTTGAAGAACCGAGCACGCCGGCCCCGGACCTGGTCTCGCCGTACGCCCGCAGCTCGAAGGGGGCGAACTGCTCGATCGCCTGTTCGGGAGGTGGTGGAGGCAGCCGGAGTCGAGCACGACGTCGAAGGGGCCGGCGCCTCGTGGGTGACGACGGAAGACCGTTCGCTGCAGGTCCACCCGACCGCACCTCCCGCGTTGGCGGGCAGAGCACGCCGCACGGGCGGTCAGCGGCGTCGGGTCGTGCGCGCCGTGGGCGCAGCGGATGCGGGATCCTCGGGCCACGGGTGCTTGGGGTAGCGGCCCCGCATGTCGGCGCGCACCTGCGCGTAGGCGCCGGCCCAGAAGCTCGCGAGGTCCTGCGTGACCTGCAACGGGCGTCCGGCAGGGGAGAGGAGGTGGAGCACGACCGGGACCCGCCCGCCGCCGACGGTGGGCGTCTCGGTGCTCCCGAAGACCTCCTGCAGCTTCACCGCGAGCACGGGCGGGTCGACCGAGTAGTCGACGCGGTGGCGGTTCCCGCTCGGGACCTCGAGGCGCTCGGGTGCGAGCTCGTCGGCGGCGGCACGCTCGGACCAGTCGAGGCCCGACAGGAGGACCTCGCGGACATCGACCCGGGCGAGATCCCGTGCGCGGCGGGCGCCGGCGAGGTGCGGTCGGATCCGGTCGTCGGCGGAGGCGAGGAGCGCCTCGTCGGACACGTCTGGCCAGCGCGCCGGGTCGAGGCGGTGGAGGAACGCGAGCCGCTCCTGCAGCCGCCGGTCGTCGTCGTCCCGGCCGAGGAGCCCGAGGCCCTCGGCTCGCAGGCCGTCGAGCAGCGCACCGGCCAGCTGGTCGGCGGGGACGTCGTCGAGCGGGCGCTCCACCAGCACCACGGCGCCGAGGCGCTCCTCCTCCCGGGCGACGACGTCGCGGGCGCGCCGGTCCCAGCCGACGACCGTCCGCGCCTCGACGTCGTCCCCGGCGACCTCGCGCACGACCGACTCGTCGATCGCTGCGGCCTGGCGGACCTTCGCCCGGGTCGGGTCGCCGTCGTGCTCCACGACGACCACCCACTCGGAGGAGGCCAGCGGATCCGACGGATCGAAGGTCGCTCCCCGGCCGTCGGCCAGCAGCACCTCGCCACGACCGCCCGGCCGCCGGCGCCCGATGCGATCGGGGAACGCCAGCGCGCACAGCAGCCCGAGGGCCGCGTCGTCGGTCGCTGCGCCTCGGGGCCCGCCGACCTGGGCCCGCCACCGGTCGGCGTCCCGCCGCGCTCGACGGGCCACGGGGTCGTCGCCGTCGCGCAGCGCCCGGAGGCGCTCGGCGACGTCGGTGCGGTCCCGTCGCGCCAGACCGTGCTCGTGGAGCGCAGCGGCGAGATCGGCCGCGAGGGCGCCGTGGCCCAGCTCCGCCCCCCGCACCAGGAGGTGGGCCAGGCGGGGGTGCATCGGCAGGGCGGCGAGCTCGCGGCCGTGCGCGGTGATCGTGCCGCCGGCATCGAGCGCGCCGAGCCGGCAGAGGAGGCCGCGTGCGGCGGCGAGGTGGCCGGCCGGCGGTGGCGTCAGCCAGGCGAGGTCATCGGGTGACGCGCCCCACGCCGCGAGGTCGAGGGCGAGCGAGGTGAGGTCGGCGACCTCGATCTCGGGTTCGGGGTGGCGCCGGCGGGTGGTGTCCTCGGCGGGGTGCCACAGGCGGTAGGCCGTGCCGGGACAGAGCCGGCCGGCACGCCCGGCGCGCTGCTCGGCCTCCGCAGTGGTCACGGGCAGGGTCACGAGCCGGCTCATCCCGGTGCCCGGGTCGAGCCGCGGGACGCGCCGCAGCCCCGAGTCGACGACCACCGTGACCCCCTCGATGGTGAGGCTGGTCTCGGCCACCGACGTCGCCAGCACCACCTTGCGGCTGCCCGCGGGCGACGGGGCGATGGCCGCGTCCTGCTCGGCCGCGCCGAGGGACCCGAGGAGGGGACGAACCGCCACGCCGGAGCCGAGGTCGCCCAGGGCGCGCTGCGCTCGTCCGATCTCGGCGGCCCCCGGGAGGAACACGAGGACATCTCCGTCGTGCTCGGCGAGGCCGCGCCGCACCGCGGCCGGCACCGCAGCCTCCACGGTGCGCCGTCGGTCCGTGCCCGGCCCGGGGTCGACGTGGATCACCTCGACGGGGAACGCCCGGCCCTCGGAGCGGACCACGGGCGCGTCGAGCAGCGCCGCCACCGGCTCGACGTCGAGCGTCGCCGACATCGCGAGGATCCGCAGGTCGGGCCGCAGGGCGTCGACCACCTCGAGGGTGAGGGCCAGGCCGAGGTCGGCGTCGAGGCTGCGCTCGTGGAGCTCGTCGAACACCACGGCGGACACGCCCGCCAGCTCCGGGTCGCGCTGCAGCCGCCGGGTCAGCACGCCCTCGGTGACCACCTCGATCCGGGTCCGCTCGGACACCTTCGTGTCGTGGCGCATCCGCCAGCCGACCGACTCGCCCGGTCGCTCGCCGAGGAGCTGCGCCAGCCGGCGCACGGCGCTGCGCACGGCGATCCGGCGGGGCTCGAGCACCAGGACCGTGCCCGTGCACCACGGCTCCTGCACGAGCACGAGCGGGACCACGGTCGTCTTCCCGGCGCCAGGGGGCGCGTGCAGCACGGCCCGGCCCGGGTCCACCAGCGCGGCGCGCAGCGACGCCAGCGCCTCGACGATCGGCAGGTCGGCGACCGCCGCCGGCAGCTCGGGGTCGACGGCCACCGGCGGGTCAGCGCCGGGCGTGGGCGTCGAGGACGTGGGCGACCGATGCCGTGATGCGCCTCGCCATCGGCAGGTGCAGCGCCTCGTTCGGTCCGTGTGCGTTGGAGCCCGGACCCAGCACCCCCGTGATCAGGAACTGCGCATCCGGGAACTGCTCGCCGAGCATGCTCATGAACGGGATGCTGCCGCCCTCGCCCATCGCGGCCGGCGGCTGCCCCCAGTGGGCGGTCGAGGCCTCGTCGAGCGCGGCCTGGAGCCAGCCGGCCGTGGCCGGCGCATCCCACCCGCCCTCGGCGGACTGCACCTGCACGGTGACGGTGGCCCCGTGGGGCGGGTCCGTGGTGAGGGCGCGCACGAGCGCGTCGGCGGCGGCGTGCGGGTCGGCGGTGGGCGCGAGCCGGCACGCCAGCGTCACCTCGGTGAACGGCCGCAGGACGTTGCCGGCGCGGTCGGGCGGCGGGAAGCCGTCGACGGCGATCGTGGCGATCGACGGCTCCCACGTGCGGGCCCGCACGAGGTCGGCGGGGTCGGTCGGCACCGGCCCAGTGCCGCCGGCCCACGGGAAGGCGAGGTCGCCGGCGATCTCCGCCGCGGTGGCGGCGATCTGCTGCTCGCGCTCCGCCGGGATCGGGCCGTGCAGCTCGGGGAGCAGCACCCGCCCGGTGTCGGGGTCCTCGATGCGGTCGAGCAGGCGGCGCAGGATGCGGAACGACGAGGGCACCACCCCGCCCGCCGCGCCGGAGTGCACGCCCTCGGTCAGCACGTCGACCCGGACGGTGGCGCTGAGCAGCCCCCGCAGCGAGGTGGTTGCCCACAGCCGGTCGTAGGTCGCCGCGCCGGAGTCGAGGGCCACGACCAGCGACACGTCGCCGAGCCGGTCGCCCAGCGCGTCGAGGTGGGCGGGGAGGTCCGGGCTGCCCGACTCCTCGCTCGCCTCGATGAGCACCAGGAGCCGGGCGTGCTGGCCGCCGATGTCGCGCAGCGCCTCGACGGCGCTCAGCGCGGCGAACGCCGAGTAGCCGTCGTCCGCGCCGCCGCGGCCGTAGAGGAGGTCGCCGTCGAGCACGGGCTCCCAGGGCCCGAGCCCGTCGCGCCACCCGGTCATCTCCGGCTGCTTGTCGAGGTGGCCGTAGAGCAGCACGGTGTCGTCGGCCAGGGCCGGGTCCGTGGCGGGGATCTCGCAGAGGACCAGGGGCGTGCGGCCGGCGAGCTCGTGCACCTCGACCGACATGCCGTCGATCGCCCGCCCCTCGCACCAGTCCCGGACCAGCGCCGTGGCGGTCGCCATGTGCCCGTGCGCCTCCCAGTCCGCGTCGAAGGCGGGCGAGACGTTCGGGATGGCGATGTACTCCTGCAGCGGCGGGAGCACGTCGGCCTCCCAACGCTGGTCAACGGCGCGGCGGAGGTGGTCGGCGTCGAGTGGCACGCCCCTTGGATACCAGGATGTGCGCCGTGCTCCTCGACGCCATCGACCACGTCCAGCTCGCCATGCCCCCCGGAGGCGAGGAGCTGGCCACGTGGTTCTACGAAGGCGCGCTCGGGGTGCCGCGCGTGCCGAAGCCCCCGCACCTCGCCGTGCGCGGCGGGTGCTGGTTCGAGCGGGGGGCGCTGCGCATCCACGTCGGCGTCCAGGAGGACTTCACGCCGGCCACCAAGGCGCACCCGGCGTTCACCGTGACCGACCTCGACCGCCTCGAGGCCGACCTCACCTCGCGCGGCCTCCCGGTGCGGCGCGAGGAGGACCCGCTCGGGCCCGACGTGCTGTACGTCGACGATCCGTTCGGGAACCGCATCGAGCTCCGGCCGGAGAGGGGCGTCGCCGACCGTGCCCCGTACACCGAGGTCATCGAGGACGTGGCGCGCGAAGCGGTGGGGGACCGCCTCGCCGACTCCCTGGCGTTCGTCGCCGAGCTCGACCGGCTCAAGACCGTCGAGCGCCAGTCGCTGATCCTCGACGGCCTGCGGCGCGAGGACAGCGCCGAGCACTGCTGGCACGTCGCGATGCTCGCCGTCGTCCTCGCCGAGCACGCCCCCGACGACGTGGACCTCGCCCGCGTCGTGCTCCTCCTGCTCGTGCACGACATCGTCGAGATCGATGCCGGCGACACGGGCATCTACGACGATCAGGGCGCGGCGTCGAAGGAGGAGCGCGAGCGGGAGGCGGCCGACCGGCTCTTCGGCCTGCTCCCCGCCGATGTCGGTGCCCGCCTGCGCGAGGCGTGGGAGGAGTACGAGCACGGCGACACGCCCGCGGCACGGTTCGCCCGGGTGTTCGACCGGCTGGCGCCGTTCCTGCTGAACCTGGGCGCCGGCGGCATCGCCTGGCGCCGCTGGGGCGTCGACGCGACCCGGGTCCGCAGCGTCCTCTCCGCCGTGGGCGCGGGGGCACCGGAGCTCGGCCGCTTCGTCGACGCCATGCTCGACCGGGCCGTGGACGACGGCCTCCTCCCGCGCGGCGGCTCGGGACTGATCCTCCCCTGACCACCCGTTCCGGGACGCGGGACACGCCTCCCGGCCAGCACGCCGGCGTCCCGGAACGGAGACGGGTGGGGTCCCGGGCGCGCCGGCGCCGGCTCCGTACCCTCGTCGCGTGCGACGACCGGCCCGCCGCAGCATGGACCCCATCGACCTCGACCCCCGCCCCGTGCGGTTCCCGGTGGTCGGAGCGGTCCACGGCACGCCGATCACCCACCTCCCCACGCGCACCGTGGGCACGGTCGAGCGCTTCGCCAACACCCTCGTCGAGGTGCGCGACACCGGTGGTCGGGTCCACCGCTTCACGGTGGTGCCCGGCGAGTTCGCCATCGACGGCGTCCGCTGCCACCCGGTCATGGGGAAGGCCGAGCGCCCGGCCGAGCGCCGCATCTCCGCCTCGGGCTCGATCGCCGTCGAGCACGAGGCCCGGGTCGCGAGGGCCAGCCGGATCCTCGTCGAGGGGGTGCACGACGCCGAGCTCGTCGAGAAGGTCTGGGGAGACGACCTGCGCCACGAGGGCATCGTCGTCGAGCGCCTCGACGGCATGGACGACCTCGCCGGCGTCGTGCGCGACTTCCGGCCCGGTCCGGGCCGGCGGCTCGGCATCCTGCTCGACCACCTGGTGGACGGCTCCAAGGAGTCCCGCGCGGCCGCCGCCGTCGAGCACCCCCACGTCCTCGTCACCGGCACGCCCTACGTCGACGTCTGGCAGGCCATCCGCCCGTCGGTGGCCGGCATCGACGCCTGGCCCGACGTGCCGATGGGCCAGCCGTGGAAGGAGGGCGTGCTGGTCCGCCTCGGACGGGGCGGCCAGCACCCCGGCGGGTTCTGGCGGGAGCTGCTCGGCCGGGTCTCCAGCTACGCCGACCTCTTCCCCCCGCTCGTCGGTGCCGTCGAGCAGCTCATCGATTTCGTCACCGAACCCGACGCCTGACGCCACGGTCCGTGCCGCCAGGAGCACGCGGGAGGGATCCGCGCGACCGGCGGTGATCCACCCCCGAACCCTCCGGAGGTGGCCAGCCATGTCGTCCCGTCCCACCCGTGCCCTGATCGCGGCCGTCGCCGCGCTGCTGCTCGGCTCCGCGTCGGCGGCCGTCGCGCTGCAGCCGAGCGCCACCGCCGGGCCCGACCCCCAGCGTCCCGAGCCGTCGCAGCGCCCCGACGCGCCTCCTGGCCACGACCGCCGTCCCGACCACGCCGGGCCGGGCTCGGGCGACGGGGACGGCGGCGCCGACGACGGGGGCGACGGCGACGCTTCGGTCGCACCGTTCGACTACATCGCCCAGGCACCCCGGCTGTCGCAGCCCGTCCACGCCGACGTGGTCACCGAGGTCCTCGAGCTGCCCGCTCACGACGGCGAGACCCTCTACCTGGAGATCACCCGGCCGGCGGGTGACGGGCCCTTCCCGGTCATCCTCGAGGCCAGCCCCTACCACGGCACGGCCGCCGACCGCGCCGGCACCCGCATGTTCCCGGACCCCACCGGCGAGGACGGCGAGCTGCTCGGCCTGACCGGCTACTTCGCGCCCCGCGGCTACGCCGTGGCGATGATGGACCTCCGCGGCACCGGTCGGTCCACCGGCTGCCTCGACCACCTCGCGTCGAACGACGCCGCCGACCTCACCCTCGCCATCGAGCACCTGGCGTCGGTGCCCTGGTCGAACGGTCGTGTCGGGATGACCGGCCACTCCTACGTCGGGTCCACCCCGGCCGTGGCGGCCGCGCAGTCGCCGGACGGGCTCGTGACCATCGCCCCGAGCGCCGGCCTCGCCTCGATGTACGACCACCAGTTCCACAACGGCGTGCCGTGGAACCTCCAGTGGATCGGCCCGATGGTGGCCTACGAGGGCCTGGCCATCGAACGCGACCTGCCGCCCGGCACGCCGGCGATCCCGCTGATCGGCAGCGGCAACCCCGGCGACAACTGGACCTACCGGGGCGGGCCCAACCCGCAGTTCGGGTGCGGCCTCGCCAGCTCCGCCGCGCTGGCCGGCCCGGGGCAGGTCACCGGCCAGTACGAGGCCTGGCACGCCGCCCGCGACTGGCGGGAGGGCGCCGCCGCCGCCGACATCCCGGTGTTCATGATCCACGGCGTCCACGACAACGCCGCCCGCATCCCGGCGTCGGAGTGGTTCTTCGGTGGCCGCTTCGACCGCGAGGGCGACAAGGTCTGGATCGGGCAGTGGGACCACGGCTCGACGAACGGTCGCTGCGGCGACCCCACCGGCGCTCGGGTGGCGCACCCGACCTGTCGCTTCGAGCAGTTCCAGTACGCCCTGCACGCCTGGTTCGACCACCACCTCATGCAGCTCGACGTGGAGACCGGCCCGGCGGTCGAGGCGTTCCTCAACGGCGAGGACGCAGTCGACGTCACGCAGGTCGTCGACCCCGAGAGCCTCGACTCGAAGGTGTACGCCACCGATGCGTGGCGGGCGCCGGAGCAGCACCTCACGCTCCACCCCGACGCCAGCACCATGACGCTCGGGACCGAGCCGCCGACCGAGGCCGGCTCCGCCAGCTTCCAGACCGGGCTCGAGGCCGTGCTCGCCGACGTCGGGCGCGGCACGGCGACCTTCACCGGTGAACCCGTCGCCGAGGACACGCTCGTGCTCGGCGTCTCCGACCTCACGCTGCACGCGTCGGTCACCAGTCCGCTCACGCACCTCGTCGCCAGCCTGTGGCGGGTCGACGCCGACGGCGAGCGGGAACCGGTGGACTTCTGCGCCATCCAGCCCGGCCTCCGCGACGGCGTCGACCAGCTGGCGCCGGTGGTGCCCGGCGAGGTCATGGCCCTCGATCTGCAGTGCTTCACCGTGGCCCAGTGGATCCCCGCCGGCCAGCACCTCGAGCTCGACATCAGCACCGGCAGCCAGCACCACGCCAGCTTCGGCGGAACGGGCCAGGTCACCGTCCACACCGGCCCCGACCTCGCGTCCGCCTGGTCCGCTCCCCGGATCGGGGAGTTCACGCTCCACGACGACGTCCCGCTCCGGAGCGCC
>DASUEE010000073.1:0-19768 GCA_036275235.1 Acidimicrobiales bacterium
CCGGCGCTCGCCGGCCACGGTGACGGCGTCGGCGCCCACGGCGCGGGCGACCGCGGTCTGCAGGTCGCGGACCGACGTGGCGGTGCCGGAACCGACCTCCACGGTGGCCCCGTCACCGTGGTGCAGCGCCTTGACCAGGGCATCGACGGCGTCGTCGACGTAGAGGAGGTCGCGGGCCTGGCTCCCGTCGCCGTGCACGACGCACGGCTCCCCCGCCAGCGCACGCGCCACGAACACCGCGACCACGCTCGATTCGGTCTGCGGGGTCTGCCGGGGTCCGTAGACGGTGGGCAGCACGAGCGTGGTGTGGGCCAGGTCGTGTCGCGCTTCGTAGGCGGCGAGGTACTCGTGCACCGCACGTGCGGGGATGCCGCGCACGTCGTCGGCCTGCGCTCGCGCGGCGGCGACGCACACCACCTTGCGGACGCCCGCGGCCACGGCGGCGTCGAGGACGCAGACGGTGCCGGCGACGTCGTGCACGACCTGGCGGTGCGCCCTCCGTCCGGCCTTGGCCGTGCAGCCGGCCAGGTGGACGACGACCTCGGGGCGACGTCGCTGCAGGAGGGCGTCGATCCCGTCGTCGAGCACGTCGGCCTGGTGGATCTTCAGCACCCCGCCCACGCGCCGGGCCTGCTCGCGCGCTTCGGCCAGGTTGGCGAGCGACCCGGTGCTGAGGTCGTCGAGCACGTCGACCTCGTGGCCCTCCACGAGCAGCCGGTCGACGAGCGTCGAGCCGATGAAGCCGGCACCGCCGGTGACGAGGACGTGCACCGCCGACCGCCGTGCGCTCAGGAGTCGGCCGGGACCCGCTCGCCCGTGAGCCTGGCGTCGGGCTCGATGTCGACCTCCGCGCCGATCACGGTGAGGTCCAGCAGCTCGGCGCCGGCCCGGATGGTGGCACGGGGTCCGACGACGGAGCGGTGCACGCGGGCACCCGCCTCCACGGTGGCGCCGGGCAGGACGATGGCCTCGGTGAGGGTGGCACCGTCGCCGATGGTGGCTCCGGCCCCCACCACCGAGCGCTCGACGTGGGCCGACTCGGACACGACGGCGTCGGGGTGCACGTCGCTGGCGCCGTCGACCAGGAGGTCGAGGTTGGCCTGCAGGTAGGTCTCGGGAGTGCCGGCGTCGAGCCAGTACGCACCGCCGTCGAGGGCGTACAGCCGCCCGTCGGCGACCAGGGCGGGGAACGTCTCGCGCTCCACCGACACCTTGCGTCCCGCGGGGATGCGACCCAGCACGCTCGGCTCGAACACGTAGGTGCCGGCGTTGATGGCGGTGCTCGGCGCCTCCTCCTTCGCGGGCTTCTCGATGAACGCCTCCACCTGGCCGGCGACGTCGGTGACGACGACGCCGTAGCGGGACGGGTCCTCGACGGTGTGCAGCGCGATGGTGGCCTCGGCACCGGACGCGTCGTGGAAGCGGATGAGCCGGGTCACGTCGAGATCGGTGAGGACGTCGCCGTTCACGACCACGAAGCGCTCCGTGACGTCGGCCTCGCCGGCGGCGAAGCGGATGGCCCCGGCCGTGTCGAGGGGCTCGTCCTCGACCGCGTACGTGAGCTTCACGCCGGCGCAGGTGCCGTCGGGGTAGGCGTCGAGGAAGGTGTCGGGCTTGTACCCGAGCGAGAGGACTGCCTCGGTCACGCCGTGCTCGCCGAGGTGGCCGACGACGCGCTCGACCATGGGCACGTGACCCACGGGGAGCAGGTTCTTCGGCGTGGTGAGCGTCAACGGCCGGAGCCGGGTGCCGAACCCGCCGACCAGGACGACGGCCTTCACGGTGCGCTGGTGTCGCTGGTGTCGTCGGCCGTGGTGTCGTCGGTGGTCGGCTCGTCCGCGGTGGTGTCGTCGGTCGTGGGCTCGTCCGCGGTGGTGTCGTCGGTGGACGGCTCGTCGCCGGCGGCGGGCGTGCTCGTGGCGCTCGGCTCGCCGAAGTCCTCGTCGAGCTCGGCGTCGTCGGGGATCTCGCCCGGGTCGACGCCCAGGTCGGAGCCGACCCCGGCGAGGCCCTCGACGCTGGGCGGAGGCGGCAGCTCGGCGTCCTCGGGGGCGTAGGCGATGGTGAACGCCATGCCGTCCTTCTCGAAGCGGATCGAGTCGAAGTCCTCGGTGACGATGCGGTCGGGCTCCTCGCCGTCGACCGCCTTGCCCGCGAGCTCCCACACGGCGACCTGGACGATCGGCTCGCCCTCGCCCTCTGCGTCCTCGCACTCGGTCTCGCCCTCGACGTACTGGTCGCCCCCGGGAACGCCGAGGGTGTCGTTGCTGAGCGTGTCGCCGCCGCCGAGGACGGCGCCGGCGTCGATGAACCAGTTCGTCAGCGTCGCGTTCTCCCCGGCGCGGGCGCTGGAGAACGGGTGGATGTGGAACAGGCCGTCGCCGTGCGTGTGGTTGCCGCCGTTCTGCGGCGCCGTGAACTCCGGCAGGTCGGGCAGGAACTCGTTGCACACGTAGAGGCCGTAGGCGGAGTGCCAGTGGTCCTCGAACGCGATGGGGGCCTCGAGCGCCGTGGCGGCGCGGTCCTCGCGGGCGTACACCACCAGCAGGGTCCCCAGGACCACGACGAGCGCCAGCGCCGTCGGGAACAGGATGTTCCGCTCGCCTGCGGCGCGTGCGCGGCCGCCGCCGGCCTTCGCCGCGCGCGCGACCTTCTTGTTCGAGGAGGCCTTGCCCATAGCCGGACGAGGCTACAGGGCGACCAGCACCGAGCGGTAAGTGGCGAGCAGGGCCCGGGCGGCCTCGGGCGCGGTGAAGCGACGGGCGCGATCGAGGCCGTTCTGCACCATCCGCCGCCGCCACTCGCCGTCGTCGAGGACACGGTGCACCTCGATCGCGAGCTGGGCGTCGTCACCGTGCGGGATGACTGCGCCGGCGTCGGCGACGAGCTCCGGGGCGGGCCCTGCATCGGCGACCACCACGGGAACGCCGCACGCCATCGCCTCCAGGACGCCGTCGGCGAAGCCGTCGTAGACCGCGGGGTGCACCACCACCGCCGCGTGCTCGTAGAGGGCCGAGCGGACGGCGGAGGAGGCGCCCGCGAGGCGCACGACGCGGTCCTGCAGGCCGAGCGACTCGATCTCGGCGGCGACCTGCTTCTCGGCGGGCCCCTCGTCGCCGAGCAGGACCAGGGTCGTCTCGTTGTGGCGGGAGGCGAGGTGTCGCATGGCCCGGACCGCCACCACGTGCTCCTGCTCGGCCCGGGTGCTGCCGGGCATCAGCACGATCTGCCCGATGATCCCGTACCGAGCGCGGACCGTCTCGATGCGAGCCGGTTCCTCGTGGGGCGGCAGCGGCCACGGGACCACGTGCACCGTGCTCTCGTCGACGGCGAACAGCTCGAGCAGGCGCTCGCGCACGAACGCCGACGGGACGACCACGGCGGCGGCCGCCTCGATGGCGCTCGGCACCACCCGCCGGTGGTGGGCGACCCGCAGCCGCCCGAGCCCGCGGGGGCGGTCGAAGGGGCGCAGGTCCTGCACCGAGACGATCCTCGGGAGCTCGGACCGGGGCGGCGCCGTGCCGGACACGTCGTGCAGCAGGTCGATCCGGGCCCGGCGGGCTGCAGCCGGAAGCCACGTCAGCTCGGCCGCGACGCGCGCTGCGGCGACGCCGGGCGGGAACGGCAGCACGTGCGCCTCACGATCGGCGAACATCGACGGTCGGGCGGCGCGCAGGGCGCTCGATGCGAACAGCACCAGCTCAACGCCGGCGTCGCTGTCCGCTCCGAGGGCCTCGAGCGTGTCGAGTGCGGCGTGGTCGGCGGGGCGGAGCGCCGCGGGATCGATCCGGCACAGGTCGACCCCCACCCGCAGCCCGCTCACCGGCAGACCTCCCGGTAGCCGGCGAGCGCCACCTCGGCGGCGCGCTCCCAGCGGTAGGTGGCGGCACGGGCCCGGCCGGCGTCGGCGAGGGCCGAGCGCATCGCATCGTCGTCGAGCAGGGACGCCAGAGCCCCGGCGATCGCATCCGGGTCACGGGGATCGACGGCGATCCCGGCGCCGTCGGCCACCAGCTCCTCGGTGGCGGTGCCCGAGGACGTCACCACGGGACACCCGAGGGCCATCGACTCGAGGACGGGCAGGCCGAAGCCCTCGAACAGGCTCGGGTAGCACGACGCCGACGCTCCTGCGTAGAGCGCGTCGCGGATCTCGGTGTCCACGAACCCTGTCATCGTCACGTTGGGCGGAAAGGTTGAACCTTCCGGTACCTCCCCCCAGCCGGCGGGCCCGACGAGGACCAGCTCGACGTCGCTGCGGTCGAGCCGCCGCCAGGCGTCGAGCAGCCCCGCGAGGTTCTTGCGCGGCTCGAGCGTGCCCACGCACACGACGTACCGCTCCGGCAGGCCGAAGCGCGTGCGGGCCGCCGCCACGTCCTCCGGCGTCGGGGAGCCGACCGTGCAGCCCCACGGGACGAGGCGGAGGCGGTCCCGGTCGATGCCGTGGTCGGCGCAGTCCTCGAGGGTCGCCAGGGACGGGACCTGGACCTGGGCGGCGTGCACCCGCACCAGGTCGAGCGCGCGACGCAGGAACCGCCGTCCCTGGGCCGTGAACAGGTGCGGGAGGTGCAGGAAGGCCAGGTCGTGGACCGTGACGATGAGGGGCGCCCGCGATCCCGGGATGGCGCCGCCGACGGCGTGGCACACGTCGACGCGGCCGGTGGCGTGCTCGACGTCGGGCCAGCGGAGCGCGTGCCACGTCTCGTGCAGGAGCCGGCGCGGGAGGGGCAGGTGCCGGACCGGGACCGGTGGTCGCCAGGCCTCCGGCGCCGGGTGCCGGTGGCGGGCGGCCACGCCGACGACCTCGACGTCGTCGCGCTCGTCGAGGGCACGCGCGAGGTCGATCGTGCTCCGGGCGGTCCCGCCGGGGACCTCGTACCAGCACTGCTCGAACGGGACGGCGACGCGCACGACCGCCGAGTCTCGCACCGCGGGGACATCGTCAGCGCGTCAGTAGTGTCCCGCCGTGCGCGTGCTGCTCGACGCCCGTCCGATCCCCGGGCACCGCCTGGGGGTCGCGCAGTACGTCCTGCGGCTGGTGGAGCTGGCGTCCCGATCCTGCGAGCTCGAGGTGCTGGCCAAGCCCCAGGACGTGGACGACCTGGCCGCCCCCGCGCACGTGGCCCGGGCGCTCCCCCGCGCGCTGCGGATCGCGTCGGAGGCGACGCTCGACGGCTGGCGGATCAACCGCCTGCACCCGGACGTGTTCCACGGCGTGCACTACTCGCTGCCACCGGGTCTGCGCGTCCCGGCCACGGTCACGTTCCACGACGCCACGATGCTCACCATGCCCGAGGTGCACGAGCGGGCGAAGCGCGTGTGGTTCCAGCGCGCCATCCCCGCCGGCATCGCCCGCGCCACGCGGGTGATCTGCGTCTCGGAGTCCGCCCGCCGGGGTGCGATCGAGCACGCCGGCGCCGACCCGGCCCGCACGCACACCGTGCCGCTCGCCGTCGACCACGGCCGCTACCGCCCCGACGGGGGCGAGCGCCCTGCGGCGGTCTCGGCCATCTGCCCGGGCCCCTACCTGCTTTGGGTCGGGGCGCTGGAGCCGCGCAAGGACGTGCCCACGCTCATCGAGGCGTTCGAGCGGATCGCCGCCGACGTCCCCCACGACCTCGTCCTGGTCGGGCCCGACGCCTGGGGCGCCGAGGCCATCACCGAGCGCATCGCCGCCTCGCCCGTGCGCGATCGCATCCGGCGGACGGGGTGGATCGACGAGGAGGTCAAGGCCGACCTCTACCGCCACGCCGACGCCTTCGCCTACCCCTCGCTGGCCGAAGGCTTCGGGCTCCCGGTGCTCGAAGCCATGGCGTGCGGGACCCCGACCGTGACCACCACGGGCTCTGCCCCCGAGGAGGTGGCGGGCGACGGCGCGCTGCTGGTGCCGCCCGGGGATGCCGAGGCCCTCGCCGCCGCGATCGTGGCCGCCGCCGGTCCGGAGGCGGCACGCCTGCGCACCGCCGGGCCGGCCCGGGCAGCCGCGTTCACCTGGGAGGCCACGGCGGCCGGCACCGTGGACGTCTGGAGGCTGGCGTGCGCGTGACCGCCGTGATCGTGAACTACAACTCGGCCCCCGACATCTTCGAGTGCCTCGACACCTTGCGGGCAGGCGACCACCCGGTCGAGCTGGTCGTCGTCGACAACGCGTCCACCGACGGCAGCCCCGAGCAGCTCGAGGCGCTCGCCGACGTCCACCTCGTCCGGTCCGCCCGCAACGTCGGGTTCAGCGGCGGCGTCAACCTCGGTGTCCGCACCACGGGGCCCGAGGGCGCGGTGCTCCTCGTGAACCCCGACGCCACGCTCGACCCGGGCGCCGTCGCTCGCCTCGTCGAGACCCTCGAAGCCCACCCCCGGGCCGCCGCGGTCGGACCCCTCGTGCTCAACCCGGACGGCACGGTGCAACCGTCCAAGCGCCGGTTCCCGACCTGGGTGCAGGCCGCCATGCACGCCACCGTGGGCGTCTTCTGGCCGGGCAACCCCGGCACCCGCGCCTACGTCTGCGCCGACCTCCCCGAGGACCGACCCAGCCAGGTCGGGTGGCTCTCGGCCTCCGTTCTGCTCGTGCGCGCCGACGCGTTCCGCGCGGTCGGCATGTTCGACGAGCGGTTCTTCTTCTACGTCGAGGACCTCGACCTGTGCCGGCGCTTCGCCGACGCCGGCTGGGAGCTGTGGTTCGAACCCCGCGCCGAGGCGGTCCACGCCTGGGGCGGCAGCACCCGCAACGCCACCAAGCAGCTGTGGCAGCACCACACGAACCTGTACCGCTACGTGCGCAAGCACTCCCACGGCTGGCGACGGGTGAAGCTCCCCGTCGTCGCCCTCGGGCTCGCCGCCCGCTTCGGGCTGCTCTACGCCCGCCTGAAGCTGCTGCGCCAGCGGCTGCCCGCCCACTCGGGCCACGCCCGAGTGGGCTGAGCCCGCTTCACTCGCCGGACCAGTTCGGCGTGCGCTTCTCGGCGAAGGCCACCGAGCCCTCGATCGAGTCCTTGGAGGAGAAGATCTTCCCGGCCAACGGGCCCTGCTCCGCCCAGCCCTCCTCCTCGGTGCGACCCGCCGAGTTGCGGATCATCTGCTTCGACGCCGCGATGGACAGCGGCGCGTTGGCGGCGATGCGCTCGGCGAGGGCCACGGCCTCGTCGAGCACCTGCTCCTGGGGCACGACCTTGCTGACCAGGCCGTACTGCTTCGCCTCCTCGGCGCTGATCGGGTCACCGGTGAGCGACATCTCCATCGCCACCGCGTACGGCAGCCGGGCGGGCAGGCGCAGCAGCGCGCCGCCGGCGGCGAGCAGGCCACGCTTCACCTCGGGCACGCCGAACGTCGAGCCCTCGGCCGCGACGAGCAGGTCGCACACCAGCGCCAGCTCCAGGCCGCCGGCGAGCACGGGCCCGTGGACGCCGCCGATGAGCGGCTTCTGCCACGGATGGTTGTAGATCGCGCCCATGGCCATGGGCGGGCCCTTGGTTGCGAACTCCTTCAGGTCCATGCCGGCGCAGAAGTTCTTGCCGTTCGCCGTGAGCACGCCGGCGGTGAGCTCGGCGTCGGCGTCGAGCTGCTCGAGGGCGTCCTTCAGCGCATCCGAGAGCTCGGAGTTGAGGGCGTTGCGCTGGTCGGGTCGGTTCAAGGTCAGCACGAGGACCCGACCTCGCCGTTCGCTCAGCAGGACATCGGACACGGGGCTCTCCTCATCTTCGGCAACGGACGTCGCCGGACCGTAGGCGAGCTCAGACCAGCGCGGCGAAGTGCTCGATGGTGCGGCGCAGCCCCTCGCGGAGCTGGACCGTGGGCTCCCAGCCCAGCAGCTCGCGCGCCTTGGTGATGTCCGGCTGGCGCTGCATGGGGTCGTCGACGGGCAGGGGCTCGTGCACGATCTCCGAGGACGACCCGGTGAGCTCGATGACGATGTCGGCCAGCTCGCGGATCGTGAACTCCCCCGGGTTGCCGATGTTGATCGGTCCCGTCTGGTCGGAGTCGAGCAGGGCGAGGAAGCCGCGCACCTCGTCGTCGACGTAGCAGAACGAGCGGGTCTGGTTGCCGTCGCCGTAGATGGTGATCGGCTCGCCCCGCAGCGCCTGCATCACGAAGTTGGAGACCACGCGCCCGTCCTGGGGCCGCATGCGGGGGCCGTAGGTGTTGTGCGCCATCACCCCCGAACCCGCCCAGAAGTTCTCGTAGCCGGGGACGCAGAAGTCGTAGACGAGGGGAGTTGACTCGACGGGTTCGATCGATCTCACCATGGCCCAGACAAGATCGCCGGTGACAGGGCTCTGCAGCGTCTGGTCGACGCCTCGGTGCCAATCGAGCGGGCTCCACGGAGAGACCTTCGGGACGGTGATCCGCCAGAACGGGAAGCGCTTCTCGCCGCTGGACGGGCGGTTCGTCGTCTCGTAGCACCCGACGGACGGGCAGATCCCGAAGCGGGCAAGGGCTACGACCAGGTCGTCCTTCAGTGCTTCGGACACCGTCGAGAACTCGTGGCGCTGCGCCTCGTCGAGCTTCGCCCCAGAGTGGACCCCGTCGCCCTCGCGATAGCCCTCGAGGAAGTGCCCCAACCGGTGCAGCGGCAGTCCCAGGATCCAACCCGGGATCGATCTCGGCCCCTCACCGAACCCGAGGCTGCCCATCAGCTCGAGCAGCAGCGTCGAGTTGACCCGCAGCGATGCCGCCCGCTTCGTGGACCCGGCCACACGAGTGCATGGAAGGTGGAGCTGACGATCGAGGACCTTCTCCACCCGGTCGAGGAGATTGGCCTCGCAGCTCCAGATGAGGCACGCCGTCTTCGGCCGATCCTCGGCCCAGGTGCCCTCGGCCACCCAGAGTCCGAGCGCCCAGAGGAGCTCGTCGTCGAGGTGGACCACCTCCGGCAGTTCGTGGGAGCGCCCGCCCGTCCGCACGCGGACGGTGGCGTCGGGCGGGACGTCCAGCCCGAGGAGCCGCAGCGCACCGAGGGGTAGCTGCTCGCGGTCACGATGGCGTGCCAGCTCGCCCCACAAGATGGACCGCCATACCGGCGAGTCCGGTCGCCGGTTCGCCGCGAGGTGGTCGAAGATCTCGCGGCGACGGCGCCAGCCCACCGCTCCGAGCCCTGGGTCGCGGACCATCAGATCCCACGGATCCCGGCCGTTCGACTCCCACACCGAGCTCAGGCGTACGAGGCGACGATCCCGCTCTGGCACCTCGATCCGGCGGGCGACTGCGATCCGGTCACCGATGGCGAGCTCGCTCACCGGTCTCGCGACGGGTTGCCCGTCATCACCGCGCACGAACAGGGAGTGGTCCCCGGTCACGCGAACGGATCGACCGTACTGCGACCGCACCTCGAAGCACGGAGCGGTGGTCGGGTGTCCGACGAAGGCCGACGCCTCGGCGGCACACATCGCTCCTCCGCCGGCGAACGCCGGCACGCAGTAGCCATCGAGGTCCACCGAAGCGCCGAGCCGCGACGCCAGCTCGTCGGCACGCATCCTCCGAAGCTGCTCCCCGTCGTCGAAGAGCACCTGCTCGTCACCGAGGATGGAGTTGAAGATGCGCACGATCCGCACCTCGAGGCCGTGGTGGCGGTGGTACGCCATCGTCATCGCCTCGGCGAAGCGCTTCGCCTCGTCGTAGACCCCTCGGGGGCCCACCGGGTTCACGTGGCCCCAGTACTCCTCGGCCTGGGGGTGCACCTGCGGGTCGCCGTAGACCTCGGAGGTGGAGGCCAGGAAGAACTTCGCGCCCTTCGCGCGCGCCAGGCCGAGGCCGTTGTGCGTGCCGAGCGAGCCGACCTTCAGCGTCTGGATCGGCATCTCCAGGTAGTCCTTGGGCGACGCCGGGGACGCGAGGTGCATCACGGCGTCGACCTCGCCCGGCACCCACAGGTAGGTCGACACGTCGTGCTCAGCGAACGTGAACCCGGGGCGCCCGAAGCTGTGCTCGATGTTGGCGACCTTGCCGGTGACGAGGTTGTCGAGGCCAACGACCTCGTCGCCCCGTTCGAGCAGGCGATCGCAGAGGTGGGAGCCCAGGAAGCCGGCGGCGCCGGTGACGACGACGCGCGCCATCAGCTTCGGCCGACGCCGCGGAACGCGAAGCCGCGCCGGTGCAGCGCCGAGCGGTCGAGCAGGTTGCGGGCGTCGACGACCGCCGGCGACGCCATGCGGTCCTTCACCTGGTCGAGGTCGAGCCACTTGAACTCGTCCCACTCGGTGAGCACGAGGAGCACGTCGGCGCCGTCGCAGGCCTCGTACGGGTCGGACACCACCTCGATCCCGTCGAGGGCGTGGGACACGGCGGGGTCGTAGGCGCGCACCTTGGCGCCGCGCGCGGCGAGGCGCCCGAGCACCTCGAGCGAGGGGGACTCCCGCAGGTCGTCGGTGCGGGCCTTGAACGTGAGGCCCCACGCTGCGACCTGCTTCCCGTCGACCTCGCCGCCCATCAGCTCGACGGCCTTCTCGGCCGTGCGCTCGTACTGCTCGTCGTTGACCTGGATCACGCCCTTGAGCAGGTGGAAGTCGTAGCCGCCCTCCTCGGCGATCTTGACCATCGCCCGCGTGTCCTTGGGGAAGCAGCTGCCGCCGAAGCCGGGTCCGGGCTTCAGGAAGTCGGAGCCGATGCGCTTGTCGTAGCCGATGCCGAGGGCGACGTCGCCGATGTCGGCGCCCACGGCCTCGCAGATCGCAGCGACGGCGTTGATGAAGGAGATCTTGGTGGCGAGGAAGGAGTTGGCCGCGTACTTGATCGTCTCCGCCGACGCCGGGTCGGTGACGATGAGCGGCGCCGCGATGCCGAGGTACAGCGACGCGACCTTGATCGCCGCCGACTGGTCGTCGGCACCGATCACGATGCGGTCGGGGTTCATGAAGTCGTGCACCGCCGAGCCTTCGCGCAGGAACTCCGGGTTCGACACCACCGAGACGTCGTCCCGGCCGAGCGCCCGCTCGACCACGCGGGTGGAGCCGACCGGCACCGTCGACTTGTTCACCACCACGGACTCGGCCGGGAGCACCGGCGCGATCTGGCAGGCCGCCGCCTCGATGTAGGACAGGTCGGCCGAGCCGTCCGCGCCCTGGGGCGTGGGCACGCACAGGTAGGCGAACTCGCAGTCCTGCGCCGCGGCCTCCGCGCCCAGCACGAACCGCAGGCGTCCCGCCGCGATCCCCTCGCGCACGATCTCCTCGAGACCGGCCTCCAGGATGGGGATCTCCCCGCGCTGCAGCCGGGCGACCTTGTCCTCGTCGATGTCGGCGCACACCACGTCGTGGCCGAGAGCGCTGAAGCATGCGCCCGTGGTGAGGCCGACGTAGCCCGTGCCGATGACGGCGATCCTGCTCATGTGCGCTCCTCCACCGGGGGCTCAGGCCAGGAGCGACTCGACGACCTCCCGGAGCGCCTCACGGTAGTGGCGCAGGGGCGGGTGCCCCGCGAGCCGGAGAGCGGCGCCGTCGAGGACGGAGTTGGCTGGCCGGGGCGCCGGTCGGGGCGGGTCGAGCTCACCGGTGGAGATCGGCCGCACCTTGTCCGGGTCCTCGCCGGCCAGCCCGAGCACGTCGCGCACGAACCCGTACCACGACGTCGACCCCTGGTTCGTGACGTGGAACGTGCCCGGCAGCCGGGCGGCGGCGAGCTCGCGGAGGATCGCGGCGAGGTCGGCGGTGGCCGTGGGACAGCCCCGCTGGTCGTCGACGAAGGCGAGCTCGTCGCGGTGGCGCAGCGACAGCACGGTCTTCACCATGTTGTGGCCGTGCACGCCGAACACCCACGAGGTGCGGGCGACCGTGGCGCCGGGCAGGAGCAGCCGCACCTCGCGCTCTCCCGCCAGCTTGGACGCGCCGTACACCGACCGGGGTCCGGGTTCGTCCCACTCGTGGTACGGACCGACCTTGGTGCCGTCGAAGACGTAGTCGGTGGACACGTGCACCAGGTGGGTGCCGGCGCGGCGGCAGGCGTCTGCCACCCACCGGCAGGCCAGGGCGTTCACCTGGAAGGCCCGCTCGGGATCGTCCTCGCACGCGTCGACGGCCGTCCAGGCGGCCGCGTTCACGACGGCGTCGAACCGTCCGCCCAGGACGACGTCGTCGACGGCGGAGCGATCGGTGACGTCGAGCTCCTCCCGGCCCATGGCCACGACGTCGTCGCCCGAGCCGGCGCACGCGAGCGCCAGGTCGGTGCCCAGCTGACCGGACCCACCCGTGATCAGGACGCGCACGCGGTCACCGGCCCCGCAGCGGCCGCCACCACCAGCCGTTGTCCCGGTACCAGGCGACCGTCTGCTCGAGCGCCTCGTCGAGTGACCGCTCGCGGCGCCAGCCCAGCTCGGTGATCTTCGTGATGTCGACGGAGTAGCGGCGGTCGTGGCCCTTGCGGTCCTCGACGTAGGAGACGAGGGACTCGTCCTTGCCGAGCAGCGCGAGCAGCTTGTCGACGAGGACGCGGTTGGGCGTCTCGTTGCCGGCACCGATGTTGTAGATCTCCCCCGCCTCCCCGTCGGTGAGCACCAGGTGCACGCCGGCGCAGTGGTCGTCGACGTAGATCCAGTCCCGCTCGTTGAGCCCGTCGCCGTACAACGGGATCGGCTGGTCCTCGAGCAGGTTCGTGGTGAACAGCGGGATCGCCTTCTCCGGGTACTGGTACGGACCGAAGTTGTTCGTGCACCGGGTCACCCGCACGTCGAGCCCGTGGGTTGCGTGGTAGCTGAGCGCGATCAGGTCCGACCCCGCCTTCGACGCGCTGTAGGGCGACCGCGGCTCGAGCGGGTCGGTCTCCTTGGAGGAGCCGACCTCCACCGACCCGTAGACCTCGTCGGTGCCGATGTGCACGACGCGGTCGACCTCGAGCCGCCGGGCGGTGTCGATCACGACGTTCGTCCCGAAGCAGTTCGTGATCACGAAGTCGTCGCCACCCTCGATGGAGCGGTCGACGTGGCTCTCGGCGGCGAAGTGGACCACGGCGTCGCAGCCCCGCATCGCCTCCTCGAGCGGCGCCGGGTCGCAGATGTTGCCGTGCACGAAGGAGTAGCGGGGGTCGTCGTCGACGTCGCGCAGGGTCGACAGGTTCCCCGCGTAGGTGAGTGCGTCGTACACCACGACCTCGTCGTCGGTGTTGGCCAGCACCCAGCGCACGTAGTTGGAGCCGATGAAGCCGGCTCCACCGGTCACGAGCAATCGCACGGGCGGCAGGCTAGGAGAGCTCGGCGAAGGTCGGTGCGCTCCGGTCCTTCGCCGACACGAGGGCCGGGTCGTCCGGGTCGACCTCGATGGGCCAACCGATGCCCAGTGCCGGGTCGAGCGGCGTGCACGCGACGCCAGCCATCCCGGGCTCCCACTCCACGTCGAAGCAGTAGAGGAACTGCGTCCCGTCCTCGAGCGACTGGAACCCGTTGCACACGCCGGCGGGCACCAGCACCTGGACGCCCGGCACGAGCTCGACCTCGACCACCTCGCCGCGCGTCGGCGACCCCGCCCGGGCGTCGACGTAGGCGCCGTGGGCGCGACCGGCGGCGACCGCCACCAGCTTCGTCATCGCCTCCCCGTGCATCCCGCGGATCGCCCCCCGGTGCGTCTCGGTGACGTTCACCTGCGCCCACGGACCAACGGCGACCCCGGCGCCGGCGAGGGCAGAGGCGCGGAACGCCTCCCGCACGGTGCCCCGCTCGTCGGTGACCTGCTTCATCGTGAGCACGAGCACACCGTCGATCCCGGTCTCCGCGGTCTCGAAGGGCACGACCTCGACCATGGTCAGTCGAGCTCCACGACGGAGTGGTCGCCCAGCATCAGCCGCACCGCGCGCGGTCGACGCTCGCTGCGGACCACCTCCGTGTCCCGGCCGATGAGCGAGTCGGTGAGGCGGGGCACGTCCCGGATGCGGGCGCCCTCGAGCACCACCGAGTGGTCGAGCTCGGAGTCGCTCACCTCGCAGCCCGAGGCGATCGACGAGAACGGGCCGATGTAGCTGTTGGCCACCACCGTGCCGGCGCCGATGACGACCGGCCCCCGCACGCGGCTGGCGACGATCCGGGCGCCCTCCTCGATCACGACGTTGCCCTCGATGGACGACTCGGCGTCGACCTCGCCGTCGATCCGCCGGGGCAGCGTCTCGAGGACGCGGCGGTTCGATTCGAGCAGCGGGTCCTTCTTGCCCGTGTCGAGCCACCACCCCTCGAGCACCTCGTGGCGCACCGGGTGGCCGGCGTCGAGCAGCCACTGGATGGCGTCGGTGATCTCGAGCTCGCCACGTGGCGACTTCTCGATGGAGGCGACCGCCTCGTGCACGGTCCGGTCGAACAGGTACACGCCGACCAGCGCGAGGTCGGAGGGCGGCTCGTCCGGCTTCTCGACCAGGCGGACCACCCGCCCGTTCGGGTCGAGCTCGGCGACGCCGAACTGGCGCGGATCCTCGACCTTGGCCAGCAGGATCTGCGCGACCGGAGCCCCACCGGCCTCCTCGCCGAGCCGCGGCTCGTCGGCCTCCCGGCGAGCGCCCTCGAACGCCTCGACGAAGTGCACCAGGCCCTGCTGCAGCATGTTGTCGCCGAGGTACATCACGAAGTCGTCGTCGCCGAGGAAGTCACGGGCGATGAGCACGCAGTGGGCGAGGCCCTCCGGCGACTCCTGCGGGATGTACGTCACCCGGATCCCCCAGCGCGAGCCGTCACCGACGGCGCGGATGATCTCCTCGCGGGTGTCGCCCACGATGATCCCGATCTCCTGGATCCCGGCGTCGACCATCGCCTCGATCCCGTAGAAGAGGATCGGCTTGTTCGCGACCGGCACCAGCTGCTTGGCGCTGGTGTGGGTGATCGGGCGCAGGCGCGTGCCCGCCCCGCCGGCGAGGATGAGGCCCTTCACCGGCCTGTGTCTACCGCAGCAGCTCAGCCGCAGACGACGTCCGGTGGGATCTCCCCGGACACCGAGCCGGGCACGGTGGTCGACGTGGAGGAGGGGGTCGTCACGCGCGGGAGCAGCGTGGTCGGCGACGACGGGGCGGAGGTCGACGTCGAGGGCAACGCCGCGTCGCGCAGACCCTGCCAGTCGGCGCCCGTCACCAGCGTGACGTCGTCCACCTCGTCGTCGGGGACGAGCACGGCGTCGCCGAGCAGCCAGCGGCGGAGCAGGTCGGCGCCGGCGGCCGAGCCCGACGGGTGGCGGATCTCCGTGCGCTCGACGCCGAGGCGGGTCGCGTCCCCGGTGCCGGCGGTGGCGAAGCCGACGCCCTGCAGCGCGGCTGCGGCGTCGGACGCCTGGCCCGGCGCGCCCGTGCCGTTCAGCACCCGCACGCGGACCGACGCCTCCGTGAGCTCGGCGGCGTCGCCGGGGCGGAAGATGTCGAGGATCTCCTCGGCGTCGCGCGTGACGAGCCGCAGGATCGCCGCTCCGCCCACCGAGTCGTCGACGACGGGCAGCTGGTAGATGTCGAGCGACGACGGGTCGAAGCTGCGGAAGCGCCGGCCGAGGCGGAGCAGGTCGTCGCCGTCGAGCGTGTCGTCGATGGTGACCGCGCCGAGCGCGCTGTCGATCAGCTCGTCGAGCGTGACCGGGTTGCGCAGGCCGCGGTCGACCGAGCGCTCGAGGGCGGCGACGATGAACTGCTGCTGGCGGCGGATGCGGCCGAAGTCACCGGTGGGATCGGTGCGCCACCGCCCGTCGACGTACTCCTGGTAGGCCCGGCTGCGGACGAAGCCGAGGGCGTTGCGCGCGTCGAGCCGGACGCAGCCGGACTCGGGCACGTCGAGGCCGCTGCGGCCGTCGCGCACCGGGTACGGGAAGTGCAGCTCCACGCCGTCGAGCGCGTCGACGAGGCGGCCGAACCCGTAGAAGTCGATCTGGGCGTAGTGGTTGATCGGGATGCCGAGGTAGCCCTGGATCGTCTCCACCAGCAGCTCCGGACCGCCCAGCTCGATCGCCTCGTTGATGCGCCCGTTGCCGTGCCCGGGGATCGGCAGCCACAGGTCGCGGGGCAGCGACAGCAGCGCCGCCCGGGTGGAGGCGGGGTCCACCCGCAGCACCATCATCGTGTCGGAGCGGAACCCGGGCACGTCCGTCCGGCTCGCCGCCACCGGGTCGTCCGGGTCGAGGCCGGCTGCCGAGTCGACCCCGACCACGAGGTAGTTCTCGGCGACGACCTCCTCGTCCTCGGCGTCGTCGCCGTCGGTGGACGTGAGCGTCTCGCCGATGGCCAGGCGCGGGATCTGGCCGTACTTCTGGTACCCGTAGGCGAGCGCGCCCGCCGCGAAGAGGAAGCCCACCACCGCGACCACGTTCGTGGCGATGACCAGCCGCTGGAACACGGTTCGCCGCGCCCGGCGTGTCTCGGAGCCGGACATCCCCGCCAAGGGTAGCGACGGCCTCCGGTGGCGCCCGGGCGCGCCCCTACCCTTCTCCGCCGTGCGCGCCCTCGACGACCAGGTGCCGCTCGCCGTCGTCGGCGAGCGGCTGTGCACGGACCTCGCCGACGTCACCGACGACCCCGCCTGCCTCGATGCCGACGGGTTCTGGGCCGTGGTCGTGCCCTACGACGGCCGCCCCACCTTCGCCCGGTTCGCGACGGTCCGGCCCGCACGTCCGTGGCGGGGTCCTCGGTGGCGCGGTCCGGCGCCGTCGGCGTGGCGGTCGTCGCTCGACCAGGCGTGCTTCGAGGACGGGGTCCGCCGGATCCGTTCCGCCATCGAGGCCGGAGACGTGTACCAGGTGAACCTCACCCGGCAGCTCTCGGCCCCCGTGGCCCCGGACGCGGACGTGGCCGCCCTCGGTGCTGCCCTCGCAGTCGGGAACCCCGCCCCCTACGCCGCCGTCGTCCGGGTGCCCGCTGCCGGGCTCCACGTCGCGTCGGCGTCGCCGGAGCGGTTCCTGCGGCGCGAGGGCCGCCTGGTCTGGTCGTCGCCGATCAAGGGGACCGCCGCCGATCCCGACGGCTTCCTGCCGAAGGACCGAGCCGAGAACGTGATGATCGTCGACCTCGTGCGCAACGACCTGGGGCGCGTGTGCGAGTTCGGATCGGTGTGCGTGCCCGCCCTGCTCGCCGTCGAGCACCACCCCGGACTCGTGCACCTGGTGTCCACGGTGGCCGGCGAGCTGCGCGCAGGGGTGGGGTGGTCCGAGCTCCTCGCCGCCACGTTCCCGCCCGGGTCGATCACGGGCGCGCCCAAGCTCGCGGCGATGGACGTGATCCGCGAGCTCGAGCCCGTCCCTCGTGGCGTCTACTGCGGCGCGGTCGGGTGGGTCGACGCCGATCGCGGCATCGGCGAGCTGAACGTCGCCATCCGCACGTTCTGGATCGACGTCGCAGGTGGCCCGCCGACGTTGCGCTTCGGCACCGGCGCCGGGATCACCCATGACAGCGATCCGGCGGGCGAGTGGGCGGAGACCGAGCTCAAGGCCCGGACCCTGCTGGCGGTCGCCTCCGGCTGAGGGCGACCGCGGGGATCAGCGGCTGCGACCGGAGCCCGCGGGACGGCGCGAGCCGCCGCCCTTGCGGTGCGGCTTCGCCGGCGAGCCGCCCTCGCGCTGCTTGCGCGAGCGAGGGTCGACGTCGATGCCGCCGTCGCGCCGGGAGTCGCGCCGCGCGGCTCGGTCCTCGCCGTCGCGGGTGCGGGTGCGCTCGCGGTTGCGACCGCCCTTGGGAGCGGCGGGCTGGGGCGTGGCGCGCGACGTGGCCTCGCGGTGGCGGGTGCCGTCGCCGAGCAGCGTGGCATCGGGGTGCGTGACCGCCTGCTCGAGGCCCAGGTCGCGCTGCAGGGTCTTGACGTCCTTGCGGTTGTTCGGCCGCACGAAGGACACCACGACCCCCTGCGCACCGGCCCGGGCCGTGCGGCCCGAGCGGTGGAGGTAGGTCTTGTCGTCCTCGGGCGGGTCGAAGTGCACCACGCAGGCGACCCCGTCGACGTGGATGCCTCGGGCCGCGACGTCGGTGGCGACGAGCGCCTGCACCTGGCCGCGGCTGAAGGCGTCGAGGGCGCGGGTGCGCTGGTTCTGGTTGCGTCCCCCGTGGATCGCCGCGGCCTGGACGCCGGCCTTGCCGAGCTGGGTCGTGAGGCGGTCGGCGCCGTGGCGGGTGCGGGTGAACACGATGGTCGGGCCGGCCGCGACGACGGCGTCGCGGGTGTGACCGACGCGGTCCTCGTGCTCGATCGCCCAGAAGTGGTGGGCCATCGCCGTCATGTCGGGCTCGACCTCGCCGACCTCGTGGCGGGCCGGGTCGCGCTGGTAGCGGCGGGTGAGCTCGGCGATGTCGCCGTCGAGCGTCGCCGAGAACAGCAGGGTCTGGCGGTCATCGCGGGTCTTGTCGAGCAGGCGCTTCACCGCGGGGAGGAAGCCCATGTCGGCCATCCGGTCGGCCTCGTCGACGACGACGATGCCGACCTCGGCGAGGCTGACGTTGCCTCCCTGGATGAGGTCCTCGAGGCGGCCCGGGCAGGCGACGAGCACGTCGACGCCCCGGCGGATCGCCTGGGTCTGGGCGCCGTAGCCGACGCCGCCGTACACGGCGTGCACGGAGCGGCCCATCGCCCTGGCGAGGGGGGCGAGCTCGTTCTTGATCTGGTCGGCCAGCTCACGGGTCGGCGACAGGACCAGCACGGTCGGGTGTCCGGGACGGGCCTTCTCGCTGTTCACCAGGGCGGGGATGCCGAAGGCGATGGTCTTGCCGGAGCCCGTGGGCGCGCGGCCGCAGAGGTCGCGCCCGGCGAGGGCGTCGGGGATGGTCGCGGCCTGCACCTCGAAGGCGCTGGTCATGCCGCGGGCGTCGAGCGCCGCGACGAGGCGCTCGGGGACGCCCAGCTCCGCGAAGGAGGGGGCGGTGGGGTTCGGTTGCATGTTCTCTCGTTCGGTGTTGCAGGTCGGCGCGCTTCGACGGTGCCGGGGCAACAGGGGTCGAGGAGCGACGGGCGGAAGAGCCCTCCCGCATGCGGTGCTCCGAGGAGCACGGTCCGGGGAGCGAGCTCGACCCGGTGCGGTCCGGACAACCTACCCGGCGGGGACCGGCGTGCAGCGAATGCTCGATATCTTCCGTCCGTGCTCCCCGTGTGGCTCGACGGCCGCCTGCTCGACCCCGACGACGCACGGGTCACCGTGTTCGACCACGGCATCACGGTCGGCGACGGCGTCTTCGAGACGATGCGCACGGCTCCCGAGCCCGGCAGCGACCGGTGGGTGCCCTTCGCCGCCGGACGGCACCTGGCGCGCCTGCGCCGCAGCCTCGCCGGCCTCGGCCTGGAGCTCGATCGCACCGACGGCGAGCTGCGCGACGCCATGCAGTCCGTGGCCGACCACCTGGGCGGACCCGGGCGGATCCGGCTCACCGTCACGGGTGGCACGGGCCCGCTGGGGTCGGGGCGGTCCGGCGCGCCGCTGACGGTGATCGTCGCCGGGTCGGAGGTCGACGGCTGGCCCGAGACCGGCGCCTGCGTCACCGTGCCCTGGACGCGCAACCAGAACTCGGCCGTCGCCGGGCTCAAGACCACCTCCTACGCGGAGAACGTGGTGGCGCTGGCCCGGGCGAAGGACCACGGCGCCCAGGAGGCGCTGCTCGCGAACACCGCCGGGCAGCTCTGCGAGGGGACCGGCTCGAACGTGTTCGTCGTCGTCGGCGGCTCCCTCCGCACGCCGCCGCTCAGCTCCGGGTGCCTCGCGGGGATCACGCGCGAGCTGGTGTGCGAGCTGGTCGACGTCGAGGAGGTCGACCTCCCGCTGGCGGTGCTCGAGGAGGCCGACGAGGTGTTCCTCACGTCCTCCACGCGCGACGTGCAGGGCCAGCACCGCGTCGACGACCGCACCCTCGACGCGCCCGGCCCGCG
>DASUEE010000074.1:0-2261 GCA_036275235.1 Acidimicrobiales bacterium
CGCTCGACTCTCGAGCAAGCGCCGCAGCAGGTACGCCGGCGTCGTCGTCATGCTCCTCGGCCTGCTGGTGACCGGTGGCGCCTACGCCGTCCTGTCCCCCGCCCAGGCCGACGAGGAGGCCGCCAGCCAGTCCACCGTCGACCAGGGCCGCGCCCTGTTCCTCGTGGGCTGCGCGTCCTGCCACGGGAAGAACGGCGAGGGCATCACCACCCAGCGCGGCACCCAGTACGGTCCGCCGCTCGCCGGGGTCGGCGCCGCCGCCGTGGACTTCCAGGTCAGCACGGGCCGGATGCCGATGGCCCGCCCGGGCGTCCAGGCCCCGCGCAAGGACGTGGTCTACACCCCCGAGGAGATCGAGGCGCTCGCCGCGTTCGTCGCCTCCCTGGGCCCCGGCCCGTCCATCCCCGAGCAGGAGGCCTACGACCCGCTCGCGATCCCCGAGGAGGAGCGCGAGGAGGCGATCGTCCGCGGCGGCGAGTTCTTCCGGACCAACTGCACCGCGTGCCACAACTTCGCCGGCACCGGCGGCGCGCTGCCCGGCGGCAAGTACGCCCCCACCCTGATGGGCGTCGACGACAAGCACATCTACGAGGCCATGCTGACCGGCCCGCAGCAGATGCCGGTCTTCTCCGACAAGGTCCTCAAGCCCGAGGAGAAGCGCGAGGTCATCGCCTACATCGAGAGCCTCGAGGAGAACCCGAACTTCGGCGGCGCCGCCATGGGCGCCTACGGCCCCGTGAGCGAGGGCCTGTTCGCCTGGATCCTCGGCATCGGCACGCTCGTCGGCTTCGCGGTCTGGATCGCCTCCAGCTCCGTGCGCTCCAAGAAGGGACTCAAGGCGTGAGCGACCACAGCAAGGACCTGACTCCCGTCGGCACCGGGGGCTCCGGCGTCGTCGAGGAGCCGATCCCCAACCCGGGGCTGCACGAGCACCAGCCGCGCCCCACCGACGTGGACGAGCGCGCCGAGCGCCGCGCCGAGCGCCAGGTGGCCGCCCTGTTCGGCCTGGCCACCCTGTGCTCGCTGCTCTTCGTCGTGGCGTACCTCTCCTTCGACGTCGGTGAGGACACCGACCTGGTCGGGACGTACGGCGCCTCGCACCTCGCCCTGGGGCTGACCCTGGGCCTGGCCCTGCTCCTCATCGGCATCGGTGCGATCCAGTGGTCGCGCAAGCTGATGAGCGACGTGGAGATCGTCGAGCCCCGCCACCCGATCGCGTCCTCGCAGGACGACCGGCAGGAGTGGGTCGCCAGCCTGACCCAGGGCATCAACGACTCGACCATCGCCCGCCGGTCCCTGGTCCGCAACTCGCTCCTCGGGGCGGTCGCGGCGCTGGGCCTGCCCGCGGTCGTGCTGCTCGGCGACCTGGGCCCGCTGCCCGGCAACGTGCTCGAGAAGACCGTCTGGCGCCGCGGCATGCGGGTCGTCAACGACATCTCCGGCACCCCGATCAAGCCGGGCGAGATGGAGATCGGCCAGCTGGTCAACGCCGAGCCGGCTCTGTTCTTCGAGACCGACGCGGACGGCGAGCACCTCGTCGAGGGCACCGAGCTGCTCCAGGAGAAGGCCAAAGCGGCCGTGATCCTGGTCAAGATGAAGCCGGAGGACATCACCCCGCTCGAGGAGCGCGAGAACTGGGGCGTCGAGGGCGTCCTGTGCTACTCCAAGATCTGCACCCATGTGGGGTGCCCGATCTCCCTGTGGGAGCAGCAGACGCACCACCTGCTGTGCCCGTGCCACCAGTCCACCTTCGACCTCGCCGACAACGGCAAGGTGATCTTCGGTCCCGCTGCCCGGGCGCTTCCCCAGCTGCCCCTTATGCTGGACGACGAGGGGTATCTCGTGGCGCAGTCCGACTTCTTGGAGCCGGTCGGCCCGAGCTACTGGGAACGTGGGTGACGAACAACATGAGCTACGCAACCACCAACGGTCAGACCGCCGCGAAGGCGAAGAAGACCAACCCCTTGGGTGGGGCGGCCGGCTGGGTCGACGACCGCACGGGTATCGCCGCGGCGACCAAGAAGCAGGTCCGCAAGGTCTTCCCCGACCACTGGTCCTTCCTGCTCGGCGAGATCGCGCTGTGGAGCTTCGTGGTCCTGCTGCTGACCGGCACGTTCCTGACGCTCTGGTTCAAGCCGAGCATGGCCGAGGTCATCTACGAGGGCTCGTACGACCAGTACCGCGGCCTGCACATGTCGGAGGCCTACGCCTCGACGCTGGACATCTCGTTCGACATCCGTGGCGGCCTGCTCATGCGGCAG
>DASUEE010000075.1:0-2515 GCA_036275235.1 Acidimicrobiales bacterium
GATCGGCGGCCGCCAGCGGGCCAGCCGCGGCGGCCGCACGTACCTCGGCGGTGGCGGCGAGCGCGCCGGGCGTCGGGCGGGGGGCTGGCGCGACCCCGAGGGCCGCACGTTCGGCCGGGGCGACCGCAGCGACGAGCGGCGGGAGCGGATGGACGCCGGCAAGGACCGCATCGTCGAGAACGCCCTCGCCGCCCGGGACGCTCCGACCCCGTCCACCGGGGCCGAGGCGATGGGGCTGAAGGTCGGCGACGACGTCCACCACGCCACCTTCGGCGACGGCGTGATCCTCGACATCGAGGGCGAGGGCGATCGCGCCGAGGCCACCATCCGCTTCGCCGACGTGGGCGAGAAGCGCCTGCTGCTGTCCTGGTCGCCGCTCGAGAAGCGGTAGCCCCGCCGTCGGGTTGACGGCGGGCGCCGCCACCGTCCGAACGAGCCGTGGACCGGAAGCGCCCTCGAGGGCGTGATCCGTCCACACGTCGGTCGTCGGGCCGGACCCGTGGACCGGAAAGGCCCTCAAGGGCGTGATCCGTCCACACGTCGACCCGCTGCACGTGACGTCCGGCGCTCCCGGCAGGGGATGGGCGGATGGTGCGAGAATCCCCACCTGTGAGCACTGCGAGCGAGGGGGCGCTCCCGGAGCGGTCGCCAGGTGTCCGGGCGACCGACGCCGATCGGCAGCGGACCATCGCGCACCTGCGCACCGCCGCCGGCGAGGGCGCCATCGACCTCGACGAGCTCGAGCAGCGGATCGCGGCCGCCTGGCACGCCCGCACGGTGACCGACCTGGACGACGTCACCCACGACCTCCCCGTGCCACCGGTGCCCCCCGTGCCGCCGGCGCCGCAGCGGGGCCGGTCGCTCGCCCTGCAGGACGACGGCTTCCGCGGGCACCTCACCGTCTACAGCCTGGTGATCGGGATGCTCGTGGTGCTCTGGTTGCTCGGCGGTGCCGGGCACCCGTGGCCCATCTACCCGGCCATGGGCTGGGGCATCGGCCTCGGCGCCCACCACCAGGCCGCAGTCGCCGGCCAGCGCCGCCGGCTGGCGAAGGCAGCCTCGCAGGGCCTCACCCTCGAGCAGCTCGAGGCGAAGGAGGACGAGGAGCGCCGACGCCGCCGTCGCACGCGGCGCGACCAGCTCCAGCGCACCCTCCAGCAGCACCACCGCGACCGGGTCGAGCTGCTCCGGGGTGTCACCGGCACGGCACCGGGCGCCCGTGACGCGGCGGCGTCGGACGACTCGCTGCAGCGCACGCGCTTCGTCGTGGCCATGTTCGTCGACGTGGTCGGCTCCACCACGCTCAACGAGGCGCTGGGCGACGAGCTGTGGGCCGCGGTCCGCCGGTCCTTCCGCACCGTCGTCGGCGACGCCGTCACCGGGAACGGCGGGTGGGAGGTGAGCACCTCGGGCGACGGCGTGCTCGCCCGCTTCGAGCAGCCCCAGGCGGCCGCCGACGCCGCAGTGCAGATCCTGCGCCGCCTCGAGCAGCGGCGCGGCGACGCCGGCTTCGCGGTCTCCGTGCGGGCCGGCATCCACAGCGGCGACGCGGTGGAGGACGGCGACGACATCATCGGCAACGTCGTGAACCTGGCCTGCCGGGTGTCGGAGGCGGCCGACCGGGACCAGGTGCTGGTGACCGAGCACGTGGCCGACCACCTCGACGGCCGCCACACCACGAGGGGCACCGGGCTCCACACGCTCAAGGGCATCACCCGGCCCCGCCACCTGCTCTCGCTCGACTGGCGCTGAGCGCACGTCTCGGGCGGCGCGCTCGTCTGGCGCGGCGCGCCACCCCGGGGGTACACCGGAGCGCCATGCGCCGGACGCCCCTGAGCCGGACCCTGGGACGAGCCGCCTTCCTGGTGCGACGTGACCTCTCGCTCGGCAACGTGCTCGAGCGGCTGGCCGCCGTGCACGGCGACCGCCGGCTCGTGATGGAACCCCGCGGGCTCGACCTGACCCACCGCCAGGCCGCCAAGCGGGTCGCCCGCTGGGCCGGCGGGATCTCCGGCCGCATCGAGGCGGGGGACGTCGTGGTCGTGGCCACGCCGAACGGCTACGAGCAGCTGCTGCTCTGCCTCGCCGTGTCCCGGGCCGGCGGGATCCCTGCCCCGCTGAACGACGCCATGCGGCCCGACGAGGTGGCCCACGTCGTGGCCGACTCCGGCGCGGCGCTCACGATCCGCTCGCCCCACGAGGTCGACGGCGCTGCGCCGCTGCGCCAGGCGGTGGGCTCGTCGGGCGGCGACGTCGCCGCGCTCTTCTACACGTCGGGCACCACGGGCAAGCCCAAGGGTGTCGCCCTCACCCACGACGCCCTCCTCGGTCCGCTGCGCCCGGCGGTCGCCTTCCCCTCCGAGCTCCGCCACGACGAGGCCGTCATCAGCCTGCCGGTGGCCCACATCATGGGCTTCGTCACGCTGCTCGGTCTGGCGTCCGCCGGCATCGCCACGTGGTTCTCGCCGCGCTTCCACGCCGACGAGGTGCTCGACGCCATCGAGTCGCGCCGGGC
>DASUEE010000076.1:0-9449 GCA_036275235.1 Acidimicrobiales bacterium
GCCGTCGCCGGCCGCCGAGATCTCGGCGGCACGGCGCAGGACCTCGTCGGCCGCGCCGGGATCGAGCTGGTCGCCCACGGCACCATCCTGCCCGCCGCCGGTGCTCCTAGCCTCGGCGCGTGCCCCTGCACCTGCTGACCAGCCTCGACGGCGAGATCGCCTTCGACGTCGACCCCGAGGTGGTGCCCGTCGCAGCCGGTCCCACGCGCATCGCCGAGGGCGTCACGTCCGACGACGCCCGCTCGCTCGCCCGGGCGGCGACCTTCCTGCTGGGCACCTTCGAGGAGCGCCGGGCGGGCGCCGCCGCCACCATCCGCCCTCGGCTGCTGGACAGCCGGGAGCAGACCGGGCAGCGCTGGTGCGAGGAGGTCGCCCCCCTCGTGGCGTCGGAGCGCTTCCTGCCGCTGGAGCGCTCCGATCCGGATGGCACCGCTCGCGCGGTCGGCGTGGTGGCTGCGGCAACCGCCTGGCTGGGCGACCTCGAGGGGCGCACGGTCGCCCTCGGCTCCTTCGACCGGGTCGCCCGCGCCGTCGCCGCGGAGGCGGTCCGGCGCGGGGCGCGCGTCGTCGCCGTCGCCACCGAGCGGGGTGCCGTCGCCCGCTCGGAGGGCTTCGAACCGGTCGAGCTGGAGGACGCCCGCAGCGAGCACGGTCCGTCGCTCGTCCACCACCTCGACCTGGAGGTCCACCCGGCCCGCGACGTCCACGAGCTGCGGGTCGACGTGCTGGTCCCGGCGATGCGGGTCGGTGTGATCGACCACGAGCTGGCGCCGCGGATCCAGGCTCGGGTCGTGGTCCCCGCGCACCTCGTGCCGTGCACGGGACGCGGCCTCGACGCCCTGCGAGCCGCCCGGACCACGGTCCTGCCGGACATCGTGTGTGCCGGCGGGGCCCTGCTCGCCCACCAGACGTCTCCGGCGCTCACGCCCGCGGAGGCCCTCGCCCGGGTGGAGCGCGAGGTGGGGGAGCGGATCACCGCGGCCCGGCTGGCGAAGGTGGACCCCGTCCGCCACGCCACGATGCTCGCCGACACGTTCCTCACGACGTGGCTGCCCCCCGAGCACCGCCCCGACGCCGCGGCGGTGGCGCCGTGAGCGACGACCTCTTCGGCGCCGCGGCCGAGGCCCGTCTCGAGTCCCGCCAGCCCCTCGCGGCCCGGCTCCGCCCCCGCTCGCTGGACGACATCGTCGGCCAGGAGCACCTGCTCGGCCCCGGCAAGCCGCTGCGCAGCCTCGTCGAGCGCGACCGCCTGTCGTCGGCCCTGCTCTGGGGGCCACCCGGCACCGGCAAGACCACCCTGGCCCGAGCCGTGGCGGCGCACACCGAGAAGGTGTTCGTGCAGCTGTCGGCCGTGACGGCCACGGTGAAGGACGTCCGCGAGACCATCGAGCAGGCTCGTCACCGCCTCGGCGAGCACGGCCGGGGCACGATCCTCTTCCTCGACGAGATCCACCGGTTCAACAAGGCCCAGCAGGACGCGCTGCTCCCGGCGGTGGAGGACGGCCTCGTGGTGCTCGTCGGCGCCACCACGGAGAACCCGTACTTCGAGGTGAACGCGCCGCTGCGCTCCCGCTCGACGCTGTTCCGGCTCGAGCCGCTGACGGCCGAGGCCGTCGGCCACCTGCTGCGCAAGGGCCTCGAGGCGGAGGGCGCCACCGCCGACGACGAGGCGCTCGACCACCTTGCCGACCGCGCCGGCGGAGACGGCCGCCAAGCGCTGACCGCCCTCGAGGTCGCCGTCGCGCTCGCCTCCGAGCGCGGCACGCCGCCCCGCGTGACCCTGCCCGACGCCGAGGCGGCGCTCGGCACCAACGCCCTCCGCTACGGCGTCGACGACCACTACGACGTGATCTCCGCGTTCATCAAGTCGATCCGCGGGAGCGACCCCGACGCCGGCCTCTACTGGCTGGCCCGCATGGTCGAGGCGGGGGAGGACGCTCGCTTCATCGCCCGCCGCCTCGTCATCCTCGCGTCCGAGGACGTGGGCATGGCCGACCCGACGAGCCTGCTGGTGGCGAACGCGGCCGCCCACGCCGTCGAGTTCGTCGGGCTGCCGGAGGCCGGGCTCAACCTCGCGCAGGCGGTGGTGCACCTGGCCACCGCCCCCAAGTCGAACCGGTCGGCGCTGGCGTGGTGGGCCGCGCAGCGCGACGCACGCGAGCACCCCGCGGGCGAGGTCCCGGCGCACCTTCGCGACGCCCACTACCAGGGGGCGGCGCGCATCGGTCACGGCCGCGGCTACCGGTACCCGCACGACGATCCGCGGGGCTGGGTCGAGCAGTCGTACCGGCCCGACGAGGTCGCCGACCGCACGTACTACGAGCCCTCGGAGCACGGGAACGAAGCGGCCGTCAGGGCCCGCATCGGTAGGCTCGGTGAGCGTGAGAGCTGACGAGCTGCGCCGCGCCTGGACGGACTTCTTCACGGCGCGCGCCCACACGGTGGTGCCCTCCGCCGGGCTCATCCCGCACCACCCGTCGGCCCCCATGTTCACGAACTCGGGCATGATGCAGTTCGTCCCGTACTTCCTCGGCGAGGAGCAGGTCCCGTTCTCGCCGCCGCGGGCCACCTCCGTGCAGCGCTGCGTGCGCGCCGGCGGCAAGCACAACGACCTCGACGCCATCGGCCGCTCGATGCGGCACCTGAGCTTCTTCGAGATGCTCGGCAACTTCAGCTTCGGCGACTACTTCAAGGCCGAGGCGATCCCGTGGGCCTGGGAGTTCGTCACCGAGGTGCTCGGCCTCGACGGCGACCGCGTGTGGGTCACCGTGCACGTCTCCGACGACGAGGCCGAGGAGATCTGGGCCGACGCCGTGGGCGTCCCGCGCGAGCGCATCCAGCGGCTCGACAAGGACAACTTCTGGGAGATGGGCGAGACCGGCCCCTGCGGGCCCAGCTCGGAGCTCTTCTGGGACTTCGGGCCGGAGGTCGGCCCCGAGGGCGGCCCGGAGAACCCGGCGGCGGAGGAGCGCTACGTCGAGTTCTGGAACCTCGTGTTCCCGCAGTACATCCGCCACCACGACGGCTCGCTCACCGACATGCCCAACCCGGGCATCGACACCGGCGCCGGCCTCGAGCGCATCCTCGGCGTGCTGCAGGGCAGCCCGAGCCTCTACGCCGCCGACACGCTCACGGTCCTCACCGAACGCGCCCAGCAGGTCACCGGCAAGCGGTTCGGGCAGGACCGGCTGGCCGACGTCGCCCTGCGCCTGCTCGCCGACCACACCCGCACGGTCGCCTTCCTCGTCTCCGACGGCGTCATGCCCTCCAACGAGGACCGCGGCTACGTCCTGCGGCGCATCCTGCGCCGGGCGATCTACTTCTCGTACCTGCTCGGGGTCGAGAGGCCGGTCCTCCCGCCGATGATCGAGACCTGCGTCGAGCTGATGGGCGGCGCCTACCCGGACCTCGCCGCCAACGCCGACAACGTCCTCACCATCGTGAGCCGCGAGGAGGATCGCTTCCGCCGCACGCTGCGCACCGGTGCGGCGATGCTCGACGAGCACATCGCGTCGCTGCCCGAGGGCGGCACGGTCGACGCACGCGTGGCGTTCACCCTGCACGACACGCACGGCTTCCCCTTCGAGGTCACCGAGGAGATCGCCGCCGAGCGGGGCTTCGAGGTCGACGAGTCCGGGTTCCAGGCCGCGATGGCCGACCAGCGGGCTCGCGCCAAGGCGGCGGCGAAGGGCGGCAGCGTCGCCCTCGGCGAGGAGGCCGACGCCTTCCGCGCCGTCCTCGATGCGTGCGGCCCCACCGTGTTCGTCGGCCGCGAGGTCGAGTCGGTGACCACCACGGTCGTCGGTGTGGTCCCCGGGCCGGCCGAGGGCGAGCTGGCCGGCACGGTGTCGGTCTTCCTGGCCGTCACGCCGTTCTACGCCGAGTCCGGTGGCCAGGTGGGCGACACGGGCACCATCGAGTCGGCGAGCGCACGAGCCGAGGTGCTCGACACCGTGTACGCCCTGCCCGGGCTGCACCGCCACGTCGTCCGCATGGTCGAGGGCACCTTCGAGCTCGGCGACGAGGTCACCGCCACCATCGACGGCGAGCGCCGCGCGGCCATCAAGCGCCACCACACCGGTACCCACATCCTCCACTGGGCGCTGCGGAAGGTGCTCGGCGAGCACGTGAAGCAGCAGGGCTCGATCGTGCTGCCCGACCGCCTCCGGTTCGACTTCAGCCACTTCGAGGCGGTCACGCCCGAGCAGATCGCCGCCATCGAGGACCTCGCCAACCACGAGATCCTCACCAACGCCGAGGCCCGCCACGAGGAGATGTCGATGGACGACGCGCGGGCGCTCGGCGCCATCGCGTTCTTCGGGGACAAGTACGGCGAGCGCGTGCGGGTGCTCACGGCCGGCCCGAACTCCATCGAGCTCTGCGGCGGCACGCACGTGTCCCGCCTCGGCGACATCGGCCCGATGAAGATCGTCAGCGAGTCGTCGATCGGCTCGAACCTGCGCCGCATCGAGGCCGTGGCCGGCGTCCTGCCGGTCGAGCGCCTGCGCGAGCGCGAGCAGGAGCTGGCCGCCGTCGCCAGCGCGGCCGGGGTGCCGGTGGGCGAGGCGGTCGACGGCGTGGCGCGCCTGCGCGAGCAGCTGAAGGCGGCCCAGGACGAGGTCAAGGCGCTGAAGAAGCAGCTCGCCGGTGCGGCCGCCGGCGACCTCGCGTCCCAGGCGGTGGACGGCATCGTCGTCGCCCGGGTCGACGGCTCCGAGCGCGGCGACCTGCGCGAGCTGGCCCTGAGCCTCCGGGACGAGCCCGGGATCCGCGCCGTGGTGCTCGGCGGTGCGCCCGCCGGGGGCGGGGCGGCGCTGGTCGCCGCCACCACGGAGGAGTCCGGCCTCGACGCCGGTGCCCTCGTGGCCGACGCCACCCGGGCCATCAAGGGCGGCGGTGGCAGAGATCCGCGCCTCGTCGTGGCGGGTGGCAAGGACCCGGACGGCCTCGACCAGGCCCTCGACCTGGTGCGCGCCGCCGCCGGCATCGCCTGACCCCCGCCGTGCGCGCGCTCGCCCTGGACCTCGGCTCGAAGCGGATCGGCATCGCCCTGTCGTCCGGCACGCTCGCCACCCCCTACGAGGTGCTCGCCCGCTCCGGTGACCGGCAGGTGGACCACCGTCGCATCGCCGAGCACGTGGCCGAGACCGAGGCCGAGCGCGTCGTCGTCGGCCTGCCGCTGTCGCTCGACGGCTCCGTCGGCCCCGCCGCCCAGCGGGTGCTCGACGAGGTCGAGCAGCTGGCGGCCACGGTCGGTGTGCCGGTCGAGACCTGGGACGAGCGGCTGTCCACCGTCACCGCCGAGCGCTCGCTGCTCGACCAGCAGCTGCGCGCCCCGGCACGCCGGCAGGTGGTCGACAAGGTCGCCGCCGCCGTCATCCTGCAGGCCTGGCTCGACGCCCGCCTCGCCGCCCCCACCCCCGAGGAGAGCCCGTGAGCGACCACTGGACCACCGAGCGCGACCCGGCCGACGACTGGGAGCTCGAGGAGCCCCTGGCCGAGGACGAGTGGGAGCACTACCGGGAGCCGTCGCGCACCGGACGCAAGGTGCTGCTCGTCCTGCTCGTGATCATCGCCGTGGTGGCGGCCGGCGCGTGGTTCGCCTGGGGGGAGGTGCAGGACCGCATCGACCCGCCCGGGCCTCCCGGCGAGGCGATCGAGCTCGAGATCCCGAACGGCTCCACCACCAAGGCCATCGGCACCCTGCTCGCCGACAACGGGGTGATCACCTCGGCCACGGTCTGGGACTACTGGACGCGGCTCAACAGCGTGGGGCCGTTCCAGGCCGGCTTCTACGACTTCGCCCGCAGCATGTCCTTCGACGAGGCCGTCGACGTCCTCGACGCCGGGCCTCGACCGCCCGAGGTCCAGCGGGTCACGATCCCCGAGGGGCTCACCGTGTCCGAGATCCTGCCCCGGCTCGCCGACAGCGTCGACCGGTGGACGCTGGAGGGGTTCCAGGCCGCCGTCGACTCGGGGGAGATCCGCAGCCGCTACGCGCCCGAGGCGACCTCGCTCGAGGGGCTGCTGTTCCCCGACACCTACGAGATCGACCAGGACGTCGACGAGCGGGCGTTCCTGCAGCGCCTGGTCGCCGAGATGGACGCCCGCCTCGCGGCGCTCGACATCGAGGGCCGGGCGGCGGCGCTCGGACGCACCCCCTACGAGCTGATCGTCCTGGCCTCCCTCATCGAGGAGGAGTCGCGCGTCCCCGACGAGCGGCCGAAGGTCTCGCGGGTCATGCACAACCGCCTCGAGCAGGGCATCCCGCTCGGCATCGACGCCACCAGCCGGTACGAGGCCGAGATCAACGGGCGCAGCCGCGAGGACCTCGACTTCGACTCCGACTCCCCGTACAACACGCGCCGCGTCGCAGGCATCCCCCCGACGCCCATCGCCGCCTCGGGCCAGGCATCGATCGAAGCGGCCCTGAACCCGGCGGAGGGGCCCTGGATCTACTACGTCCTCCAGGACGAACAGGGGAACCACTTCTTCACCGACTCCTTCTCGGAGTTCAACCGGGCCAAGGCCGAGTGTGCCCGCAAGGGCCTCGGCTGCGGCTGACATGGCCCCGACGGGCGAGACGCGCCTCGCCGGCGTGATCGGGTGGCCGGTGCGGCACTCCCGCTCGCCGGACCTGCACAACGCCGCCTACCGCGCCCTCGGCCTCGACTGGCTCTACGTCGCCCTGCCCGTGCCGCCCGGCGCGGTGGGGGCAGCGCTCGGGGGCATGCGTGCACTGGGCATCGAGGGGCTCTCGGTGACGATGCCGCACAAGGGCGCGGCGGCCGCCGCGGTTGACACGTGCACGGCCGACGCCGCGGCGCTGGGGGCGGTGAACAGCATCCGGCGCGACGGCGACCGCCTCATCGGCGACAACACCGACGGCGGCGGGTACCTCGACTCGCTGCGCGCCGCGGGGGTCGACCCCTCGGGCATGCGGTGCGTCGTGCTGGGCGCTGGAGGGGCGGCGCGGGCCGTGGTGCGAGCGCTCGCCGGCGCGGGTGCCGAGTCGGTGGTGGTCGTGGCCCGCCACCCCGGCCGGGCAGCGGTCGCGGCGGCGCTGGCCGGCGAGGCCGGCGCCACGGGCGACGCCGACGAGGTCTGCACGGCCGACCTGCTGGTGAACGCCACCCCACTGGGCATGGGCGACGACGCCACGCTCGCCGCCGATCCCGCCGTCCTCGCCGACCACGCCGTGGTCTCCGACCTCGTCTACCACCCCCGCCGGACGCCACTCCTCGCCGCCGCCGAGGCCCGAGGGCTGCGCACGGTGGGCGGCATCGGCATGCTCGTGCACCAGGCCGCACGCCAGGTGGAGGCCTGGACGGGCCGGCCGGCGCCGGTCGACGTCATGGCGGCTGCGGTCGCCGAGTAGGTCAATCGCTTCAGTCCCGGGCCGGATGCGCCGATGGATCACCGGAAGCCCGCCTGACGGAGGAGAGATCGACGTGGCGCTGTCCGGGACCCTCGAGACGTTCAGCCTGCCCGACGTGCTGCAGCTGCTGTCCAGCACGAAGAAGACGGGCCTGCTCGCCCTCGACGGCGACCGGGGCACCGGTCGCGTCTGGGTCGAGGACGGAGAGATCGTGGCGGCGCAGGCCGACCGGTGCGTGGTCGACGAGGTCGACGCCGTCCTGTTCGAGCTCCTCCGCTTCGCCGACGCCGCCTTCGAGTTCGATGCCGGTGCGGTGCCGGCGGTGGCCGGGGATCCCCATGCGGTCGACGCCGCCCTCGAGCACGCCCAGGCGCGCCTCGAGGAGTGGCGGGAGATCGAAGCGGTGGTCCCGTCGCTCGACGTGCGGGTCCGGATGGTCCCCGAGGTGGACGACGCCATCGCGGTCGACCCGGGCATGTGGCGGCTGCTCGCCCGGATCGGCACCGGCGCCTCGGGTCACGACGTCGCCGGCCACGTGGGCGAGGGCGAGTTCGAGGTGTGCCGCTCCCTGCGCGACCTGGTCGAGGCGGGCATGGTCGAGGTGACCGAGCACGACGCCGAGCCCGAGCACGACGTCCCGCTCGAGGCCCCGGCGCACGAGCCGCTCGCCATCGCCGACGCGTTCGATGCGATGGTGCACGCGCCGATGCCCGAGGCTGAGCTCGACGTCGCCGTCGACGAGCCCGAGCCCGAGGTCGGGGCGCTCGACGCGTTCGACGTCACCGAGACCGCCGACGGGGCGGTCGAGGTCGAGGCCCAGGTCGCCGCGGACGAGCCCGCCCCCGCGTGGGCCGAGGAGGCCGCCCCCGTCGCGACGACCCCCGCCGACGAGCTGGCGGCGATCTTCGGCCCGACCGAGGCGCCGGCCACCGCCGACGCGCCCGAGCCGGACGTCGACCTGTTCTCGGACCTCGCCCACCTGAGCCCCAAGGCCGCCGCCGCGGTCGAGGCGACCTGGGGCGCCGACGCCGAGCCGGCTGCCCAGGCCGAGGTCGGGCCCGCCCCCGCCGAGGAGGCCCCGGCCGCCGCCGCCCCCGCCGGCGAGGGCGAGGACCTCGACCAGAACCTGCTCCTGCGGTTCCTGTCGTCCGCCAAGCACTGAGGTCGGCCGCCCGGGTCACCGGGACCCTCGCCACCCGCCCGTAGGGTTGCCGTCCGTGCTGCTCGAGGCCCTGCTCGCCGGTGCCGCCGGCGTGCTCGTCGGGTCGCTGGCCAACCGACTCATCGTCCGCGAGCCGGGCTACGTCGTCACCGACCCCCGCGACCTCCCCGAGGGCGCCGACGAGTCCCTGCTCGACGAGCTCGAACCCGTGCCCGACGATCTCCCCGAGGTCCCCGTCCTCGCCGTGCTCCGGCCGAAGACGTGGTGGCGCCGCTGGTTCCCGGTCACCGAGCTGGTGATGGGCGCCGCCTTCGCGGTGGTCGTCGCCCGGCTCGGGTGGCACCCGGCCACGCCGGCGGTCCTGTTCCTGGCCGCCGCCCTGGTCACGCTGGCGGCCGTCGACCTGCGCGTCTACCGCATCCCTGACCGCATCAACTTCCCCTCGATGGCCATCGGGTTCGCCACCATCGCGGCCGCCGCCCTGCTCGACGGCACCCCCGAGACGATCGTCGGCGCCGTCATCGGCGGCTTCCTCTACGCCTCGATGCTGTTCCTCGCCCACATCATCTCGCCCCGGGGGATGGGGTGGGGCGACGTGAAGCTGGCCTGGCTCATGGGGTTCTTCCTCGGCTGGTTCGGCTACGAGGGAGGCGGGTTCGGCGATCAGCTGCTCGGGCCCTTCCGGGCCGTCCTCGTCGGCGCCGCCGCCGGCTCGGTCCTGGGGGTGGTCAGCGGGGCCGCCTACGCCGTCGCCCGGCGCTCGACCAAGGCCGTGTTCCCGTACGGGCCGTCGCTCGCCGCCGGATGCCTCGTGGCCGTCGTGTGGGGCGTGGATCCGATCTGGGGACCGTGACCCGCCGGCTCTACGCTCGCTTCCCGTGCTCCGCTACCTGACCGCCGGCGAATCCC
>DASUEE010000077.1:0-15264 GCA_036275235.1 Acidimicrobiales bacterium
TGCACCGTGCGCTCGTACTGGTCGAGGACGTCCTCGACGGTGCGGCCCCGCTGGAGGACGTCGCGACGGAGCCGTCGGAGCAGCCGCAGGTCGGCGTCGGCGTCGACGTAGACCTTCACGTCGATCCGCTCCCGGATGGGAGCGGACGCGAACAGCAGGATCCCCTCCACGATCACCACCGGCCGCGGCTCGACCAGGTCGCATCCCTCGGCGCGGGTGAACGAGGCGTAGTCGTACCGTGGGCTGTCGACCGCCTCCCAGCCCACGAGCGCGTCGAGCTGCGCGATGAAGAGCTCGTCGTCGAACGCCGAGGGGTGGTCGACGTTCACCTGGAAGCGCTCGTCCGGCGGCAGGTGGCGCAGGTCGTGGTAGTAGCGGTCGTGGCGCAGCACGGCGACCCGCCGGGCACCGACGTCGGCGACGATGCGGTCGACCACGCTGGTCTTGCCCGAGCCCGATCCCCCGGCGACGCCGAGCACCACGGGTCGGTCGAGGGCGCCGGCGTCCACGTCCATGGGGCGGGCACGGTAGCGGTGACCCGGCGCCACCCCCGCACGCCGGTAGACACGGGATCCGTGCGACCGCTGCGCCACCGCTGGCTTGCCCTCCGGGCCACGCTGCGCGCCTGGTGGCGGGCCCGCCGGGTCGCCGCCCGCAACCGGGCATCGGCGCGCACCTGCTTCTACTGCGACGTCCCCTTCAGCGGGCACCGGCACGGACCGGACCACCGCACGGTCGACCACCGGATCCCGCGCAGCAGGGGCGGGAGCGAGGGCCTGTCGAACCTCGTGTTCGCCTGCTACGCCTGCAACCAGCGCAAGCGGGACCGGCCCGAGGACGAGTTCGTCGCCTCGGACTGGCTGGCGCAGCGCCGGGCCGAGGTCGCGGGGCGGTCCCGGCACCCGGGCTGAGGTGCTCGGCGCCGGGGTACGGCTGGCACATGTCGCAGCACTCCTCCGTCTGGCTGTCCACGGCCGACCGCCCCGGCTACGCGCCCCTCCAGGGCGACCTCGACGTCGACGTCGCGGTCGCCGGCGGCGGCATCACGGGCCTGACCACGGCGCTGCTGCTCCAGGCCCGTGGCGCCGAGGTCGCGATCGTCGAGGCCGACCGCGTCGGCGGTCGGACCACGGGCCGGACCACGGGCAAGCTCAGCTCCCAGCACGGCCTCCACCACCACCAGCTCCGCTCGCAGGCCGGCGACGAGGTGGCCCGCACGTACGCCGAGGCGAACCAGGCGGCGATCGACACCATCGAGCGCCTCGCCGGCGAGTGCGACGCCGACTGCGACCTCACCCGCACGCCCTCCTACCTGTGGACCCTGGACCCCGACCGGGTGCAGGACCTGCGCGACGAGGACGAGGCGGCCCGTGCGCTCGGCCTCCCGTCCACGTTCACCACCGACACGGACCTCCCGTTCGAGGTGGCCGGTGCCGTGCGCTTCGACGACCAAGCCCACTTCCACAGCACGCGCTACACGAGCGCCCTGGCGCGAACGTTCGTCGCCCGCGGCGGCACGATCGTGGAGGGCACCCGTGCGATGGGCGTCGAGGAGGACCGCGACGGTGTGGCCCTCCAGACCGAGCACGGATCGGTCCGGGCGTCGCAGGCGGTGCTGGCCACGCTGGTCCCGTTCCTCGATCGTGGAGGGTTCTTCGCCAAGATGCGTCCGAAGCGGGCCTACGGCGTCGCCGCCCTGCTCGACGGCCACGCACCAGCCGGGATGCACATGAACGTCGAGGACCCGACCCGCTCCACGCGACCGTGGATCGTCGACGGCGAGCCCAAGGGGCTGATCATCGTCGGCGAGGACCACGAGACCGGGCACGACGACCCGTCTCCCGCCCGGTTCGGCGCCCTCGAGCGCTGGGCGCGCGAGCACTTCCCCGTCGCGTCGTTCGAGCACCGCTGGTCGGCGCAGGACTTCTACCCCGCCGACGAGCGCCCCTACATCGGCCGCTCTCCCCGGAGCGAACGGGTCTTCGTCGCCACCGGCTTCAAGAAGTGGGGCCTGACGAACGGCACGGTGGCGGCCGAGATCCTGTCGTCGGTGGTCCTCGGCGACGACCACCGGTGGCTACGCGCCTTCGACGCCACCCGCATCGGCGACGCCCACGCGGTGAAGAAGCTCGTCGAGGACAACCTGCACGTCGGGGTGCGGTTCGTCGCCGACCGCCTCGCCCGCCTCCGCGCCGCCTCCATCGAGCACCTCGCCCCGGGCGAGGGCGGGATCGTGCGCGTCGACGGCGACGCCGTCGGCTGCTACCGGGCCCCCGACGGCTCGTACCGCGCCGTCTCGGCGACGTGCACCCACCTGGGCTGCTCGCTGAAGTGGAACGCAGCCGAGACCAGCTGGGACTGCCCGTGCCACGGGTCCCGCTTCGACACCGACGGCTCGGTGCTGGACGGCCCCGCCGTGCGCCCCCTGTCGGTGGTCGAGGTCGACATCACCTGACGCGCAGGAACGCCGTCTTCAGGTAGCGGGCCTCCGGGAAGGTGGCCGGGTGGTCGACCGGGTGGCCGGTGCGCGCCACCTCCTCGAGCCGCCGGCCCTCCTCGGCGGCCACGTCGTGGAGCTGGCGGTGGAAGGTGTCGGCGTCGACGCGGCTCGAGCACGACGACTGCACGAAGGTCCCGCCGGGGCGGGTGACAGCGAGCCCGAGGCGTGTGAGCCGGGCGTACGAGTGCAGGGCCCGGGAGACCGCCTCCTGGCGAGGGGCGAACGACGGCGGGTCGATCACCACCACGTCCCAGCGCCGCCCGGCTCGGGCGTGGCGCTCCAGCACCTCGAACGCGTCGCCCGCCTCGGTGGTGTGCTCGCAGGCGGCCACCGCCGGCAGGTGCCGGTTGCGCTCGACGTTCGCCCGAGCGGTGGCGAGCGCCGGCCCGGCGAGGTCGACCGAGCGCACGCTGCGGGCGCCGCCGGCCGCGGCGTGGACGCTGAACCCGCCCGTGCAGGAGAAGACGTCGAGCACGTCGGCGCCGGCCGCGAGCCCGCCGACCAGCGCCCGGTTCTCGCGCTGGTCGAGGAAGTGGCCGGTCTTCTGGCCGGCGACGACGTCGGCGGCGAACGCCAGGCCGCGCTCCAGGAACGGGACCGGCTCGGTGGGCGGGGTGCCCACCACGGTGGCGCCGTCGGTCCGGGTCCCGTCCGCCGCCACGGAGCGGGCGAGGCGGAGCACCAGGCGGTCGGCGCCGGCGGCGGCGAGCAGCAGCGGCACGAGCCCGTCGAGGTGCGGCCACCACGCCGCGGTGTAGAGCTTGACCACCGCGGTGGCGCCGTAGCGGTCGAGCACGAGGCCGCCGAAGCCGTCGCTCTCGCCGTTCACCACCCGGAAACCGGTGGTGCCAGGGTCATCGACCAGCTCGGACCGGAGGGCGACGGCGTCGTCGAGCCGCTGTGCCCAGAAGGCCTCGTCGATCGTGGCCGGGTCGCCGGCGTGGAGGACGCGGACCCGCAGCGGGGAGGTCGGGTCCCACAGCCCGATCGCCGCGAACCGGCGCCGCCGGTCGAACACCACCGCCAGGGTGCCGGCGGGCGCGTCGTGGCTCGTCGACGTGATCGAGCGGTCGTAGATCCAGGGGTGGCCGGCGCGCACCTGGCGCAGCGCGTCCTCGGTGACGCGCACGGCGACCCGGCGTTCGTGCGGCGACACGGGTCTCCCGGGGTGGCGGACCTCGGACGCTACCTCCCCCTCGCGAAACTGGCAGCGGCTCCGTTGCACGCCCACCTGGAACTGGCAGCGGCTCCGTTGCACGCCCACCCGGAACTGGCAGCGGCTCCGTTGCATCGCATCCGGACGGGCCGGTCCTATCGTGCCGTCGTGGAGACGACCCGTCCGCCGACGACCGCCCCCCGGCGCCGGCGCCTCGCCGAGGAGCTGGTCGAGGAAGGCCTCGGGTTCGTGCTGCTCGTCGAGGGGGACGATCCCCTCCTCGACGAGCTCGACTACGCCCTCCGCCCGCCGGTGCACGAGCAGCGGGTGCCGAGCTTCGGGGTGATGATCGAGCCGACCGTGCCGGCCGAGTCGTGGTCGGCCAGCACCGAGCTGTCGGTCTCGCTCCGCCACACGGCCGGCTACGGCGACGATCAGGTGCGTCGCTTCGCCGACGGCGCCGCCAGCTGGGCGGTCCGCCTGCCGTCCGGAATCGACGAGTTCGTGGTGTTCGACCGGCCGGCCGGCGCCGAGCGCGACCTCGTGGTGCTCGCCCAGGCGACCGGCGCCCGCATCGTCCAGCGCGGCGACGACGGCGTGGTCCGGATCGTCGGCGACTTCGGCGTCGTGCGGTCGACGGTGTCGGGGTGGCACCACGAGCCGCCGCTGAGCTCCTGGATCCACGACGTGCCGGTGTGCGCGCCAGAGGGTCGCCAGACCGTGCTCGGCCACCTGCTCGACTTCGCCGTCCACGACCTCGGCGCCCGCCACATCGGGTCGCTCCTCGTCCTCCACCGCACGGGCGACCTCCCGGGCGCGCACGAGCACCGCCTGCCCCGCCCGCCCGAGCTGCACATCGAGCGGCCCTACGACCTCGCACCCCTACGCCACGGCCTGAGCCAGTCCGACGGCGCCTCCGTGTTCGACGCCAGCGGCATGCTGCGCTGGATGGGCGTCCACCTCACCCCGAGCCGGGAGTCGGAGGAGGCGGTCGGTCCCCTCGGCGGCACGAAGCACACCTCCGCCCTGCGCTACAGCTGGGACGACCCCGAAGCGATCGTGATCGTGGTGAGCGACGACGGCCCGGTCACCGTGATGACCGGCGGCCAGGTGGTCGGGCGCTCGCCCGAGGACGGCACCGTCACCGCCGTGCCCGACTGACGGCGAGGCCCCGGCTCAGCGGTCGTTCGCCGAGAGGTGCATCCAGTCGAGCAGCGAGCTCCATCGACCGCCCCAGCCCCAGCCGGCGGTGGTGAACCCAGCGACGTCGTCGGCGGTGAGCATGCCGGCGCGGTGCTGGGTGCGGTCGACGTAGGCGGTGGCCAGCTCCGGGAGCACGACCTCGCCCTTCACGTATGGGTTGTGGAACGGGTTGACGTCGACCGCCCGTCCCTGGGCGTGCTCGGACCACGACGTCGAGCCACGGGTCGGCCGGCAGACGAAGGCCGTGGTGTTGTTCCCGTCGCCGGTGGGCGGGGCGTCGAGGTCGGCCTGCGTGACGATGCGCATCTCTTCGATCGGGAAGCGACGCTCGTGCAGCGCGGCGAAGCCCGCGACCACCGAGTCGACGGCGTCGGCCCGCAGCAGCAGCTCGCCGGTGTGCGTGCGCCCGTCGAACCCCCAGAACACGAGCCGCACCCAGCGCAGCTCCTCCCGTGGTGCCGGGCACGCATCGGACCAGGTCGAGCGGGCGAGCACGTCGTCGGGGACCCCGGACACCTCGAAGGACCACGCGTCGCTCGCCGGGCGGGGCAGGTGGTCCGGCGTCTCGAGGCGGCGGTCGACCAGCTCGGGCGGCGTGGGCTGGGCGGCGGCGTACCCCTTCGGCCCCGCCTCCAGCACCCGGGTGCCCAACCAGGACGGCCGGGGGTTCGCCGACGAAGGCGGCTCGGTCGTGGTGGTGAGCGGCGTGGTCGTCACCGTGGTGGCCGGTTCGACGGCGCCGGGGACCGACGTCGTGGTCGACGGTGCCTCGCTGCGCTCGGCCGGGGTGACCGTGTCGTCGCCGCAGGCAGCAGCCAGGAGCGCCAGCGCCACCCAGCTGCAACGCAGCCGCTGCCAGTTCCGAGATGGCGTGCAACGGAGCTGCTGCCAGTTCCGAGATGGCGTGCAACGGAGCCGCTGCCAGTTCCGAGATGGCGTGCAACGGAGCCGCTGCCAGTTCCGGGGAGGGCGGGTCACCGTTCGACCGTATCGGCGGGATCGACGGCGGCGAGGTGGGCCACGTCGTTGAAGCCGTGGAGCGATGGCCCGTGGGGACCAATGCCCACGCGGGTGATCGATGCCGGCGAGAGGAAGAGCCGCCAGGACACCTCGTCGCCGACGCCCATCGCCCACGCCGCCGCCGCCTTGATGGGCGAGACGTGGGAGACGACCACGACGTCGCGCTCGCGAGCCTCCTCGACGAGGTCGGCGCAGGCGCCGCGCACCCGTACGCCGAGCTCGGCGAGGCTCTCCCCGCCGGGCGGCCGCCAGGCCGGGTCCTCCCGCCAGGACCCCCAGCGCGCCGCCGGCACGTCGCGCAGCGGCGTGCCGTCGAGGTCGCCGTAGTCGAGCTCGACCCAGCGGTCGTCGACCTCCACGGGCCGGCCGAACGCCGCCGCCGTCGCCCGGGCCCGGCCCAGCGGAGACGACACCACCCGGTCGGGCGTGCCGAGCGCGGCGGCGACCGCCGCCGCCTGCCGCTCCCCCGTGGCGTCGAGGGCGACGTCGAGGCGGCCCAGGAGCAGCCCGGCGCGGTTGGCATCGGTCCGGCCGTGCCGGACGAGGATCAGCACGTGCCCGTCAGCGGTGGGGCATCGGCGCGCGGGAGCCGGCCGGTGCGACGGAAGGCCTCCCGGGCGGCGGGGTCGTCGAGGCCGACCCGCCGCACCCACCACCAGGCCAGCGCGATGCCCGCGATCTCCAGCAGCAGCGTCAGCCCGCCCCGCGCCAGCTCCGGTGGCTCGGCGTCGGACAGCGCCAGCCCCGTCAGCGGCCACCAGAACGCATCCGTGTCGGCCCACGCCCCCGAGAAGACCAGGTGGGCGAACAGGCCGATGGGGATCCCGAGCAGCCGCCGGCGGACGAGCCGGCGTCCCGTGGTGGCGAGCATCACCACGGCCAGCACGAGGACGGCGACGACGAGGGAGTGCAGGGGCCCGGGCCGGCCGAGCGCGACCTCGGCCACGGGCAGCGCAGCGCCGGCGAGCACGAACCGGTAGTCGATGGCCGGGCTGTCGAACACCGCCCACACGCCCGCGGCCGCCGTGGCCAGGTACCAGACCAGCACCGGGTTCAGTCGCGGACGAGGAACCGGCCGCAGTCCTCGCAGCGCACCGGCTCGTCGGGCGAGAGGTGGAGGATGCGGTCGTTCTCCACCGCGGAGAGCTTCATGTGGCAGGCACCGCAGGAGCCGTGCTCCAGGCGGGCGACCGCGACGCCGCCGAGGCGCGACCGGACGGCGTCGTACTCGGCGAGCGCTCCGGGGGCGATGCCGCCGACGAGGTCGGCGCGCCGGGCTTCGACGTCGGCGCGCTCGCGATCGATCTCGGCCTCCGCCTCGGCGATGGCCGTCGTGGCGCTCACCGCCTGGGCGTCGAGCTCCGCCTGGCGGGAGGCGAAGCCGGCCAGGCGCTCGTCGACCGGTTCCAGCTGCTCGAGAAGCTCCAGCTCCTCGTCCTCGAGCGACGACACCCGCCGCTTCAGCGACGCGATCTCGTCCTGGAGCGCCTGCAGCTCCTTGATGTCAGAGCTGCCGCCGTACAGCTGGCGGTCGGCGCTGGCGATCTTGGTCTCGACCGAGGCGATCTCGTCCTCGAGGCGGGTCTGCTCCTTCACGAGCGCCCGCCGCTCGTCCTCCACCCCGGCCGCCTCGGCGCGCAGCCGGGCGAGCTGGTCCTCGACCTCCGCCAGGCGCGCCCGCTCCGGCAGGTTCGCGGCGCGGTGGCCGAGCTGGTCGAGCGTGGTGTCGAGCGCCTGCACGTCGAGGAGCTGCTTCCAGGGGTTCATGGTTCGACGAAGTCTCCCGAGGTGGGCGGCGACTCGCCGCCGCCGTTGCCGTTCCCGTTGCCGTTCCCGCCGCCCGGGTCGGGCGCCGGCGCCTCCGTGGTGGCGGTGGTGGTCGCCGTGCTCCGCCGGGTCGTCGAGCGGCGGGTCGTGGTCCCGCTGCTCGACCGGCGCCGGCGCTGGGGCTCGGAGTAGCCGTCGAGGTCGAGGTTGCGGTCGAGGCGCAGCGCGCCCATCCCCTTCCGGCTCGGCGGGTCGGCGAACGGCTCGGGCGCCAGGTCGGCGAGGAAGCCCCGGTACACCTGGCCGAAGATCTGGGCCGGGTACGAGCCGCCGGTCACGTTGCGTCCACCGACGTTCTCCATGGGCACGTTGCCCTCCATGGCTCCCATCCAGATGGCGGTGGAGAGCTGGCGGCTGAACCCGGCGAACCAGGCGTTGGAGAAGTCCTGGGCGGTGCCGGTCTTGCCGCCCACGTCGTGGCCCGCCACCCGGGCGGCCGTGCCGGTGCCGCCGAGCACGTTGTCCTTCAGGATGTCGGCGGCGATCTGCGCCGTCTCGACCGACACCACCCGGTGGCCCTGGTCGCGGTGCTCGATCAGCACCTTCCCGTCGCGGTCGAGGACCCGCTGCACGAAGTAGGGCGGGTGGTAGTAGCCGTCGTTGGCGATGGCGGCGTAGGCCGCGGCCATCCCGAGCGGGGTGACCTCCTGGGTGCCGAGCGGCGTGGAGAAGATCGAGGGATCGAGGTCGACGATCTCGTTGCTGGCGTTCCGGGTGCGGATGCCCATCTCCCCGGCGAGCTCGGTGACGTTGTCGATGCCGGCGATCTGGCCGAGGCGCACGTACCCGCAGTTGGACGAGCTGGTCGTGAGGGAGGCGATGGACGCCGTGGACCCGCGGGATCGGCCGAAGTTCTCCACCTCGTAGATCTCCGGCTGGCCCGGGACCCGGAACCGGCACGGGCCACGGCCCGACATCGTGTCCTGCGGGGCGTAGCCCTGCTCGAGCAGGGAGAGCAGGACGAACGTCTTGAACGCCGAACCGGGCTGGCGGTAGCCCTGCGTGGCGAAGTTGAACTTCTGGTCCTCGGCGAAGCCGGGACCGCCGATCATCGCCCGGACGGCGCCCGTGCGGGGCTCGACCGACGCGGACGCCACGGTGCCCACCGCGTCCTGGCCGGCCATGTTCCTCCCGGCGCGGAACAGCGCCGGCTGGCCCTCGAGCGCGAAGCGGGCGAGCGTGTCGTTGCGCGCCTGCTCGGCGAGCTGCTGCACCTTCGGATCGAGCGTGGTCTCGATGTGCAGGCCACCCCGGAAGACGGCGTCGTAGCGGTCGCTGGCGGTCTCGCCGAGGCGGGGGTCGGCCAGCAGCGCCTGCTTCACCTCCTCGACGAAGTAGTCGTCCGGCGGCGGCGTGTACTGCACCGGCTCGTCGGGCAGGGGCACCAGCTGGTGCAGCGCCGCCTCGTCCTCGGTGATCATCCCCTCCGCCACCATGCGGTTCAGCGCGATGCGCCGGCGCTCGACGGCGACCTCGGGGTGGACGAAGGGGTTGTAGTCGATGGGGTCGCGGATGAGCCCGGCGAGGAGCGCCGCCTGGCCGACGTCGAGCTCGGCGGCGCTGCGGCCGAAGTACGTCTCGGCGGCGGCCTGGATCCCGTAGGCGTGGTTCCCGAAGTAGATCGTGTTCAGGTAGCGCTCGAGGATCTCCTCCTTGGACATCTGCTCCTCGAGCCGGACCGCCAGGAACACCTCGCGCGTCTTGCGGTCGAAGGTCTGCTCCGAGCTGAGCACGCTCTGCTTCACCAGCTGCTGGGTGATGGTGGAGCCGCCCTGGGTGGTCTCGCCGGACTCGACGTTCGAGAGCAGGGCCCGCATCGTGGCCCGCACGTTCACGCCCTTGTGCTCCCAGAAGTTCGAGTCCTCGACGGCGAGCACGGCATCGACCACGTGGTCGGGGAGGTCGGCCAGCGGCACGGGGGCGCGGTTCTCCTCCTCCTGGAGGGTGGCCAGGAGCGTGCCGTCGGAGGCGTACACGTAGGAGCGGAGCGACAGGTCGCGCAGCTCGACGTCGCCGGCCGTGCCCTTGGCGGCCGCCGACAGGTCGGCGAGCTGCGGCGCGGCCGCCAGCCCGACGATGGTGAGCACCAGGGAGCCCAGCGCCAACAGCAGCGCGATGCGCACGAGGGTGTTCAGGGCGCGGGTCACGACGCAGGAGAGCGTACCGGCGCCCCGGGGCACCGGCCGATCGGGCGTCGGGCCCCGGTAGGTTCCGGCCCGTGGCGCCCGGGAGCACACCGTGAGCTCGATCTCGGCCCCGACGTGGGCGCTGGCCGGCGCCGGCTGGATGAGCGCGGTGCACGGCCTCGCGGTGCGTGCGCTGCCCGGCGGCCGGGTCGTGGCCGTCGCCTCGCGCACGGTCGAGGCGGCCCGGGCGAGGGTCGCCGAGACGGGCGGGGAGGTCGTCTCCTACGAGCAGCTGCCCGCAGGGGCCGACATCGTCGTCGTGGCCACGCCGCCTCCGCGCCACGCCGTCGACGCGCTGCGGGCGATGGCGGCCGGCGCCGCGGTGGTGGTGGAGAAGCCCCTGTGCACGACCCTCGCGGACGCCGATCGGCTCGTCCGGGTGGTCGAGGCGGGCGGGGTGCTCACCTACGCGGAGAACCTCCTCTTCGCCGACTCGACGGGGACCGCGCTCAGCGAGATCGCCACCCTCGGGCCGCTCCGCCACCTCACCGCCCGGGCCCTGCAGCCCCGTCCCACCTGGGGGGACTTCACCCGCCGGCACTGGGGCGGCGGCGTGCTGTTCGACCTCGGCGTCCACCCGCTGGCCCTGCTCGTGCGGGCGGCCGGCTCGGAGCCGACCGGGGTGCGGGCTCGCTTCGACACCGCCGACGACGTCGAGGTCGAGGACCACGCCGAGGTCGAGCTGCGCTTCGCGTCCGGCCTCGTCGCCGCGCTCGAGGTGTCCTGGCGCCACACCGCCCCCGTCTGGGACCTGCAGGCCGCGTCGGACACGGGGGTGGTCCGCTTCGACCTGCTGCCGGAGCTCACCCTCGAGCGGGACGGTGAACCGGTCGCCCTGCCCGCGCCGCCCACCGGGGACGACGACGCCGCCCTGCCGCCCCAGCTCCACCAGCTCGGCTACGTCGAGCAGCTCCGCGACGCCGTGGCGTCCTGGCGGGCCGGCCGGTCGTCCACCGTGAGCGACGTCCACCTGGGCCGCGACCTCCTCGAGGTCGTCTGCGCCGCAGCCGAGTCGGCCCGCACCGGCGAGGAGGTCCCGCTCCCCTTCGCCGGACCCCGCGACCGCCCGCCGGTCGACCTCTGGCGCCCCACCCCCTGACCGTTCTGGGGTACGGATCCCCCCGCATGCGCGGGGATCCGCATACCAGAACGGAATCGGTGGGCTGACCCCGTAGCGTTCTGCCGTGGTCGCGGTGGAACACGGGAACCAGGAGCACGAGCGCGACCACGAGGGCGTCATGCGTCGCGGCGTCACGCTGCTCGCCGAGATCGTCCGCACCAACCCCTGGCCCGCGGCCGGCGCCATCGGGGGTGCCTTCCTGTTCGCCGCCGCCTCGGTCGCCGGTGCCGTCGTGCTCGGCCGGATCACCGACGAGCTCATCGTGCCCGCCGCGCGCGAGAGGGCCGACCTGGGCGCGGCGATCGGCGCGGGCGTCGTCATCGTCACCATCGCCGTGGTGCGAGCGGCCGGCGTCGTCGCCCGGCGGTACTTCGGCATCGTCACCAGCCGCCGGATGCAGGTGCAGTGGTTCAACCGCCTGAGCGACCACTACCTCGAGCAACCGCTGCCGTTCTTCTTCGACCAGCCCACCGGCAAGCTGCTGGCCCACGCCGACAGCGACGCCGAGCGCTCGTCGTTCGCCGTCCAGCCGCTGCCGATGTCCTTCGGCGCGCTCGCCCTCCTGGTGTTCGCCGCCGTGAACCTCGCCGTCCTCGACCCCGTCCTCCTGGGCATCGGGCTGGCGCTGTTCCCGTCCTTGATGGTGCTCAACCGCCTGTACACCACCCGGGTCGTGGGTCCGTCGGCGCGGGCCCAGGCCCACGTGGGCGACGTGTCGTCGGTGGCGCACGAGAGCTTCGAGGGCGCCCTCGTCGTGAAGCTGCTCGGCCTGGAGGGCCGGGAGTCGCAGCGCCTCCGCCGCGCCGCCGACGACCTGCGTCGGGAGCGCCTCGTCATCGGCCGGCTCCGGGCCGCCTTCGAGCCCGCCCTCGAGGCGCTGCCGAACCTCGGCACCATCGCCCTGCTCGGCGTCGGCGCCTGGCGGGTGTCGGAGGGCGTGATCTCCACCGGCGACCTCGTGCAGGCGATGGCGCTGTTCGCGCTCCTCGCCTTCCCGATGCGGGTCATCGGGTTCCTGCTCGAGGAGCTCCCCCGGTCGGTGGTGAGCCGGGACCGCATCGTCGACGTGCTCGACGCCGACCACACCTCCACCGGCGCACCGCTGGTCCCTCACGCCGAAGCCCGCCGGCGACTCCCGGAGGGACCGCTTCCCCTGTCCGTGCGCGACCTCGCCTTCGCCTACGGCACCGAGCAGGTCCTCGAGGGGGTCGCCTTCGACGTCGAGCCCGGCACCGTCGTGGCCGTGGTGGGCGCCACCGGCAGCGGCAAGTCCACGCTGTGCAACCTGCTCGCCGGCCTGGCCCGGCCCACCGGCGGCGAGATCCGCCTGGGCGACGTCCCGCTCCGCCTCGCCGACCCCCGCGACCTGCGCAGCGCGGTGGCCCTCGTGTTCCAGGAGACGTTCCTCTTCGCCGACACGGTGCTCGAGAACCTCACGCTCGGCGAGCCGGTCGATCCGCAGCGCCTCGAGTGGGCCCTCGACATCGCCCAGGCGCGCTACGTCGACAGCCTTCCCGCCGGCCGCCTCACCGAGGTGGGCGAGCGAGGCGTCACGCTCTCGGGCGGCCAGCGCCAGCGACTCGCCCTGGCACGAGCGCTGCTGCGCCACCCGCGCCTGCTGCTGCTCGACGACGCCACCTCCGCGATCGACCCCGTGGTGGAGCAGCGCATCCTCGACGGGCTGCGGGCCGAGCTCGACACCACCACGCTCGTGGTCGCCCACCGCGTGGCCACCATCCGCCTCGCCGACCGCGTGCTGTTCCTCGACGGAGGTCGGGTGGCCGGCGAGGGCACCCACGAGGAGCTCCTCGCCACCGACCGCCAGTACGGGGCGCTCGTGCGGGCCTACGAGTCCGCTGGTGCGGCGGTGGAGCCGTGAGCCAGCTCGACGGCGCCGTCGCCGTCCTGCGGCGCGGGCTGGCCGCCACCCCGGAGCTGCGCGCGGGCGTCGCGTTCACCATCGGCATGGCGATGTCGAGCGGCGCGGGCCGCCTCGCCGTCCCGGTGCTCATCCAGCAGATCCTCGACCGGGGCGTCCTGGGCGACGCCGGCTTCCGCCCCGGCTTCGTGTACCCGGCGTGCGCGGTCGCCGTCGTGGCCGTGGCCGGGCTGTTCCTGCTCGCCCGTGCCACCTACCTGCGCCTCATCCGCACCGCCGAGGATGCCCTCTACGCCCTGCGCGTCCGCACCTTCGACCACATCCACCGCCTCGCCACCGCCGACCACACGGAGTCCCGCCGGGGCGAGCTCGTCGCGCGGGTGACCTCCGACGTCGAGACGCTCGCCCAGTTCACCCAGTGGGGCGCCATCGCCTGGATCGTCAACGGGTCGGTGATCGTCGGGACCCTCCTCGTGATGCTCGTCTACTCCTGGCAGCTCACCCTGGTGGTCCTCCTCTGCTTCGCCCCGCTCGTGCCCGTGATGAACGCGCTGCAGCGCCGCCAGCTCCGCGCCTACGACGCGGTCCGCACCACGGTGGGCTCCACCATGGCCGAGGTGTCCGAGGCGGTGACCGGCTCGGCGGTGGTCCGGGCCTACGGGCTCGAGGACCGCACCCGGCACCGCCTGCGCCAGGCGATGGACGACCAGTACCGAGCCCACCTGCGCGCCGGCTTCTTCTTCGCTCTGCTGTTCCCCCTCGGCGACGTCTTCGGGTCCGTCGCCCTCGCCGGCGTCACCGTGCTCGGAGCGGTCCACGGCGAGGCCGTCGGCGTCTCCCCCGGCGAGCTGATCGCCTTCCTGTTCCTCGTGAACCTCCTGCTCACGCCGATCTCGGAGCTGTCGGAGGTCTTCGACCAGACCCAGACCGCCATCGCCGGCTGGCGCAAGATCCTCGGCGTCCTCGACCAGCCCGTGGAGGTCGTCGACCCCGAGCCCGGCAGCGAGCTGCCCGACGGTCCGCTGGGCATCGAGGTGCGGGGCGTCTCGTTCGCCTACCGGGAGGGGCCGCCCGTCCTCCACCACGTCGACGTGCGGATCCCCGCGGGCACGAACGTCGCCATCGTCGGCGAGACCGGTTCCGGCAAGTCCACGCTCGCCACCCTGCTGTGCCGCCTGGCCGACCCGCTCGAGGGCTCGGTCCGCATCGGCGGCGTCGACCTGCGCACCGTCGGGGGCGACGCCCGCCGGCGCCACATCCGGATGGTGCCCCAGGACGGCTTCCTCTTCGACGACACCATCGCCGCCAACGTGCTGCTCGGCGGGCCGCCCGGCGCCGACGGCGACGATGTCGAGGCCGCATTCGAGTCGCTCGGGCTGGACGGTTGGCTGCGGAGGCTGCCCGCGGGCGCGCAGACGCCCGTCGGCGAGCGCGGGTCGAACCTCTCGGTCGGCGAGCGCCAGCTCGTCGCCCTCGCCCGCGCCCAGCTGGCCGAGCCGGGCGTCCTGGTGCTCGACGAGGCCACCAGCGCGATCGACCCCGAGACGGAGCAGGCGCTGGCGGTCGCCCTCGCCCACCTCTCCGCCGGGCGCACGGTCGTGAGCATCGCCCACCGGCTCTCCACGGCGGAGCAGGCCGACCTCGTCCTGGTGCTCGACCGCGGCCGTCTCGTCGAGCAGGGCCACCACGACGAGCTCGTCGGGGCCGGCGGCACCTACGCCCGCATGCACCGCTCCTGGATCGGCGCCACCCGACAGCGACCCGGCGCGGCCGGGGAGCCCGTCCCGCAGGCGTAGGGTCCGGCCCCATGCCGGGGACCGCACGGACCACGCTCGCCAGCGCCACGCCGGAGTGGGCCGCGCTGCGCAGCCACCAGGCCGCCCTGGCCGACGTCCACCTGCGCGACCTGTTCGCGGACGATCCCGGTCGCGGCGAGCGGATGGTGGTCCAGGCGGGCGACCTGCACCTCGACCTCGCCAAGCACCGGGCCACGGACGAGACGATCCGCCTGCTGGTCCGGCTCGCCGAGGCCCGCGACGTGACCGGCGGCTTCGCGGCGATGTTCGCCGGCGAGCGCATCAACACCACCGAGGGGCGCGCGGTCCTGCACACCGCGCTGCGGCGCCGGCGGGGCGATCGGCTCGTCATCGACGGCGTCGACGTGGTGGCGGCGGTGCACGACGTCCTCGACCGGATGTCGGCCTTCGCCGCGCGCGTGCGGTCGGGCGAATGGGTGGGCTCCACCGGTCGGCCGATCCGCCACATCGTGAACATCGGCATCGGCGGCTCCGACCTCGGCCCGGCCATGGCGGCCACCGCGCTGCGGCGCTGGGTGCGCGAGGACCTCGACCTGCGGTTCGTGTCGAACGTCGA
>DASUEE010000078.1:0-3253 GCA_036275235.1 Acidimicrobiales bacterium
GTCGGCCACGCGGCGTACCCCCGCCTGTTGATGCCGAGCAGCTGCATCCCCACACGGGGCTCACGGCTGCCGAGCACGAACAGCCGGCGCAGCTCGGGGCTCCACTCGGGCATCCGGGTGACGTCCGAGACGACGCTCCACCCGGCCTCCGGCGGGGCGGCGACGTCGACGGAGGCGCTGATCGGCAGGGGCTGGGGCATCGGGGCGGGCTCCTCGGGTGCGTGGGGCTGGTGCTGCGAGGGACAACGAGCGAGGGGGGCCGGAGGTCATGCGCCCCGACGGCCGGACCGGACCGGCTCGACGAGCCAGCGGCGCAGTGCGGCGTACACCTCGTGGTGGTTCAGCAGGTCGAAGTGGTCCCCGCGGACGTGCAGCACGTCGGCGCCGGGGAACATCGGGCGGCCGCGGCGGGCGTGCCCCACGGCCGAGGGGTAGCGCACCAGCAGGTCGCCGAGCACCTCGCTGACCGGGTGCCGGTGCGAGCCGGCCAGCGTGGCGGCGACGAGCCGGTAGCGCGCGTGCGGGAGGTTCTGGACGTCGGCGGCGAGCCCGGCCCGCAGGTCGAGGATGCCGACCGAGCGGTACTCCAGGATCCGGCCGAACGGGGCGGCCTCGGGCAGCCGGCCCAGGAGCGAGGTGCCGAGGTGGATTCCGCGCTCGATCGGCGCGCCGAGGTGGGGGGTGCCCAGCGTCACCACGTCGGTCACCAGGTCGTGCCACGGCGTCCTGCTCTGCAGCTGCACGGCGCAGGCGGCACGCATGATGAGCCCGCCCATCGAGTGCCCCACCAGCGCGATCCGCTCCACCGGCACCGGCCACTGCTCGACGAGCCGGTCCAGCAGCCCGGCCAGCGCGACGCCGTTCTCGGCGATCGGCAGCCCCGTGTTTGCGCGCAGGTAGACCGGGGTCCACGACGTCTCGGCGGCCAGCCGCTCGCCGTAGCTGCCACCGGTCTCGTGGCGGCGGCGGTCCCAGTAGTGCTCGCTCTCGGAGAGCCCGTGCAGGAAGACGACGAGGTCGCCGGTGGCGGCGGGGAACGCCGCCGCCAGGGCGTCGCGGTGCGGCGGGACGTCCCGGCCGTCCTTGCGCACGGCCAGCTCGATGGCGGCCTCCGGGTGACGCTCGGCGAGCTTGTCGCCGATCAGCCCGTTCACGGCGGACACCACGAAGCGCCCGCGCGGCGAGTCCTCCAGAAGCGGGCCGATCCCGTGCCGGTCCGCGTGGCGCAGCGTGCGGGCCGTCGCCCTCAGCCCGGCCCCCACGCCGCCGTACACGGTCTTCGAGATCCCGTCGTGGAGCCGCTGCGGGCCGCGCGACGCCCGGCCGGTGGCGGCGCCGAGGACCCCGAAGACCCGCCGGCCGATCGCCTCGTGCGCCTCCCGGGCGGTGCCGAGCACGAGCTCGTCGGCGACGACGTCGGTGGCCAGGGCCAGGGCACCGAGCACGCCGAGGCGCTGACGGCGGCGGGAGGATGGCGCGGAGGGTGCGGTCCGGGTCATCTCGGCAGTCTCGGTTGCATACCCGGAGTACGTCAACGCCCCGCGCCGTGACGTCATCCCGATCGTGGCCCAGGGCCCTCCCTCCGTATGACGTCCCGGGTTACGTCATACCGATCGTGGCCCGGGGCGCTCTGTCGAGTCTCCGGACATCGGTAACGGGATATGTCTCAGGACATCGGTAACACCTGATCGGTGATTGCCCATGCTGGGCGATGGCCAGAGATGGGGTTCCGGTGGGACCAGAGCTCGCTGCGTTGGTCGCCAGGGTGGCTGGTGGCGAGAAGGTCGACGTCACCGCGGAGTGTGTCGAGCTGGGCGTGTCGCGTAAGACGTTCTACAAGTATCTGAAGCGATTCGCCGCCGAGGGCGTGGACGGGTTGTACCCGCGCTCACGGCGCCCTTTCACCTCGCCGACGCGGGTCAGCGCCGCGGTCGAGGACGCCCTCGTGCGGGCCCGCAAGGAGCTTGACGACGACGGCTGGGACGCGGGAGCCGAGCAGATCGCGTTCTGGATCGGTGACCATCGCGACCGGTGGCCGGCCGGCGAGCCGGTTCCCTCACGCGCCACGATCAACCGGGTCCTGGAACGCCGCGGCCAGATCCTGAAGGTCCCGCAACGCCAGCCACGCTCCGCGCGCCGCCGGTTCGAGGCCGCCCACCCCAACCACATGTGGCAGATGGACGGCTTCGACTACACCCTCGCCGACGCACGGGTGGTCTGCATCCTGCAGATCCTCGATGACTGCTCCCGCTTCGACCTCGCCCTGCGCGCCGCCCGGAGCGAGAACGCCCGCGACGTGTGGGCTGCGGTGGTCTGGGCCAGCAGTCGCTACGGACTCCCGGCCCGGTTCCTCAGCGACAACGGCGGCGCCTTCTCCGGGGCCCGACGAGGCTGGGTCAGTTCCTTGGAGGAGAACCTGCGCACCCTCGGCGTGGCACCCTGCACCAGCTCGGTGGCCCACCCCCAGACCTGCGGCAAGAACGAACGAGCCCACGCCACCGTGCTGAAATGGCTGCGCAAACGGCCCCCGGCTGAGTCTCTCGAGGACCTCCAGATCCTCCTCGACCGCTACCGCGAGCACTACAACCACCAGCGCCGCAAGACCCACCTGCAAGGCCTGACCCCCGCCCAGCGCTACCAGCTCGGCCCCAAGGACGGTCCCGGCGACGCCACCCAGCCCTGGCCTGTACGCATCCGCACCGCGACCGTGAGCAGCAGCGGCTGCATCGGCATCGACAAACACCTCCTCGGCGTCGGCCGCGCCCACGCCGGCAAAACCCTCACCTACGTGCGCCAGCAACACCAGATCGCCGTCTTCGCCGACAACCAACTCATCGCCGAGTTCACCCTCAACCGACGACGCCGCTACCAACCCAAGAACGCCGTACCGTTACCGATGTCCTGAGACATAAGTGTCACCGATGTCCTGAGACATCACAGTGGCCCAGGGCCCTCCCCCCGTATGACGTCCCGGGTTGTGTCATGCGGAACGGCGACGCCCTCCCCCGCGCGGGGCGGGAGAGGGCGTCGGCGGTACGGCGCTGGGGCCGGTCAGGCCTTGTCGGCGTCCTCGGTCGACTCCGGGGCGTCCTCGGTCGACTCGGTCGACTCCGGGGCCTCGTCGTCGCCGGCGGCGAAGTCGGCGAACTGCGGCTCGGCGGCCGCCGCCTCGGCCTCGGGGTCACCGATGGTGCCGTCGGGGCGCAGGTTCTTCAGCTCGACGTGGTTGCCCGACTCGTCGACGACCTTCGCG
>DASUEE010000079.1:0-5748 GCA_036275235.1 Acidimicrobiales bacterium
GTGGCCGGCGTCAGGACCATGAACGCCAGCACCGCCCCCCGGAAGGCGTCGACGGAGCGCAGCCGGAGGCGGGGCGCGGTCACCAGGCGTCAGAGCTCGAGGAGCGCGTTCTCGATGACCTCGGTGAGCGCCGGGTGGACCCACATCTGCTCGCGCGCCATCTCGTCGACGGTCTGCCCGAACCGCATGCCCTGCACGATCAGCTGGACCAGGGTCGAGGCCTGTGGGCCGATGATGTGGGCGCCGAGCAGCCGACGGGTCTGGGCGTGGGCGATGAGCTTCACGAACGACGTGGTGTCCTCCATGGCCCAGCCGTACGCGGTGGTGGCGTAGTCCTTCGTGCTCGTCACGAACGGCACGCCGTCGTCGACCGCCTGCTGCTCGGTCATGCCGACGGCCCCCACCTGCGGGTTGCCGAACACGGCGTGGGGCACGATCGAGTAGTCCATCCGCCGCTGGTCGTCGGGGTGGGCGAGGTTGTGGAACGCGACCTTCGCCTCGGCGTTGGCCACGTGCTTGAGCTGGTGGTGGTTGGTGATGTCGCCGAGCGCGTAGATGCCCTCGACGTCGGTCTCGAGGTTCTCGTGCACGACGACCCGCCCGGCGGCGTCGATCCGCACACCGGTGCGCTCGACCGCGAGCTGGTCGCTGTTCGGGATCCGTCCGGTGGCGACGAGCACCTCGTCGACCTCGAGGGTGGTCGCGCCGTCGGGACCGCTGAGCTCGAGAGCGATCGCGCCGTCGGCCGTGCGGGAGACGGAGCGCACGGCGGTGTCGAGGTGGAGGTCGAAGCGGCCGGCGGCGATCTCGGTGTAGCGAGCGGAGACGTCGGCGTCCTCGGACCGGAGCAGGCGCCCGCTGCGGTTGATGATCGACACCTGCGTGCCGAACGCCTCGAACACGTGCCCGAGCTCGGTGGCGATGTAGCCGCCGCCGAGCACCGCCATGCGCGCCGGCAGCTCCTCGAGCCGCATCACCGTGTCGGAGGTGTGGAACCCGACGTCGGCGAGGCCGGGGATGTCGGGGACGAACGGTCGGGCGCCCGCGGCGAGCAGGAACCGCTCGCCCCGCAGCCGCTGGCCGTCGACCTCGAGGACCTTGTGGTCCACGAACGCGCCGCTGCCGCGGAAGACCGTGATGTTGCTGCAGTCCTCGACGCGGTAGCGCTCGCCGCCGGAGGCGATGGGATCGATGCGGTCGAAGATGCGGTCGCGGATCGCCGGCCAGTCGACGCCGTCGAGGTGGGCGTGCACGCCGTACCGCTCCGACTCTCGGGCGTGCATCGCGACGTCGGCGGCGTAGATGAACATCTTCGACGGGATGCACCCGACGTTCAGGCAGGTACCGCCGAAGACGCCTCGCTCGACCAGGGCGACGCGGGCGTCGTCGAACGCAGGGGGGATGGCGTTGCCGGACCCGGAGCCGACGATGACGAGGTCGAAGTCGTCCACCGGGGGAGCCTGCCAGCCCGGGGACCCGTCCGTGCACCACCGCAGCGGGTGCCGGACGGGCCCGCGGGCCGGTGGGGTCAGGCGGAGGGGAGGAGCACGGTGTCGATGACGTGGACGATGCCGTTCGAGGCCGGGACGGTGCCCTGGACGGTGGCGGTGCCGATCGCCGAGTCCAGCGTGGCGGTGCCGGGCTCCTTCGTGAGGGTGGCGCCGTTCAGGGTCGGGAGCTCGCTGGCGGGCACGACGCTGGCGACGTCGCGCTGGCCGGGCGAGACGTGGAAGAGGACGATCTCGGTGATGCCCGGTACGCCGGCCACGATGGCGAGGGCGTCGCCCTCGGTGGGCGTGGGCTCGTCGCCGTTCAGCACGTCGGCCAGGTCGACGAACGCGTCGTCGGTCGGCGCGAAGACGGTGAGCTGGCGGTTGCCGGACAGCTCGTCGTCGAGCCCGAGCGCCGTCGCGGCAGCGGCCAGGATCTCGAAGTCGGCGCTGCCGCCGGCGATGTCGAGGATGGTGTCGCCGGCGGACGGGGGTGCGGGGCGCTCGGCCGGCGGGCCGGCGGCGACCGTGGTGGCGCTGAGGCCGACGGCGGCGGCGGCGACGGCGGCGGTGGTGATGAGCTTGCGCATCGGTGTGCTCCTGGTTGGCAGGGTGGTGGGACACCCCGTCTCCGGAGCGGGCTCAGCGACGGATGAGAGAATTCGCGCTAAATCCTGCGGAACGGCGTGCGAAGGGTGCAAAGCGGTCCGAGACGGTCGTGCACGCGCGCTCGGTGCGCTGTTGCACGGGCTGCGTCACGTGCCACAGCGCGATGCCGAAGGCGAGCGACGCCAGCACGCCGAGGAACGGCCAGCGGTCGCTCACCAGCGGGTGGACCTGCACGTGGGACAGGTAGATGTGCAGCGAGGCGCCGGCGACGAGGCCGATCAGGCGCGGCGCCCTGCGCGGCACGGGGAGCGACGGCACCCACAGGAGGAGGAGCAGGCCGGCGAGGAGGACGACGTCGCGCGTGGTGTTGCCGAAGAAGCCGGGGACCGCGGCGAGGGCCACCGCGGTGACGATCAGCCGGTGCCACGGCGTCCGGACGGCGGCGGCCGCCCACCCGAGCACGAAGATCCAGGCGATCTCGTGCGGGCGGAAGAACGGGTAGTGGTGGCCCGGCGTGTCGATCACGTCGAAGCGGACGGCGAGCGTCGGCACGAGCAGCGCGCAGGCGAGTGCGAAGGGGTGGTGCTGTTGGAGCCGGCGGACCACGGGGACCCGCAGGAGCACGATCACCGCGAGCAGCACCTGGGCCAGGACCTCGACGAACCAGTACGCCCACCGGCCCCGCCCGCCGACCCAGCCGTGGAGGAGGAGCGCGTGGGCGGCGTCGAAGTCGTCGGTCAGGGCCGCCACGCCGCCGATCCAGACCATCGCCGGCACGACGAGTCGACCCAGGCTGCGGCCCCATGCACCGGACCGGAGCTGGAAGCGAGCCATGTTGAAGCCGGCGGCGGCGAACAGCAGGTGGGCGCCGCCGCTGATGCGGAAGGTGCCGGCGTGGGTGCCGACCACGAGCACGATGGCGACGGCGCGCAGCAGGACGCCGGTCTCGACGCGCGCCCACCCGCGCGTGCGTGGTGACGCGGGCTCGAGGTCGTCCAGCTCGGCCATGGTCCGGAGGTGCCAGTGGTCGGGCAGCAGGCCGAGCCGCTCCTCGAGCGCGATGGAGGCCTCGACGTAGGTGAGCGAGTCGCCGCCCAGGGAGACGAACGTGTCGTCGGGCCCGGGGTCGGTGCCGAGGAGGGTGGCGAGGAGGTCTCGCACGCCGGCGCCCGTGGGCGCCGGACGTCTGGTCGTCGCGGCGTCTCGCACGGCGTCGACCAGCGCGCCGCGGTCGACCTTGCCGTTGGGGAGGAGGGGGAGCTCGGGCACGGCGGCGACCGCGACCGCCGCAGCCGGCAGCGCGACCACGTCGGAGACGGCGGCGCGCACGTCGGCGTCCGGAGTGTCGTCGTGCACCGCGACCGTGAGCCCGTCGTCGTCGCCCGCGCACGTCGCATCGATGCCGCCGGCGTCGAGGTGGGCCTGGACGCGGCGCAGGTCGATCCGCAGCCCGAACACCTTGAGGATCTCCTGGCGCCGGCCGACGATCCGGACGAGGCCGTCGTCGCCGATGCGGGCGATGTCGCCGGTGCGCAGCTCGTCGACCGTCCGCCCGAGCGCGAGGTCGGCCGGGCGCTCGGCGTAGCCCAGCATCACGTTCGGCCCGGCGTAGACCAGCTCGCCCTCGTCCGTCGGGAGGCCGTCGAGCGGTTCGATCCGGAACGAGCCGCCGGGCACAGGCAGGCCGACGGCGTCGGGGTTGGCCTCCACCAGGTCGGGCGGCAGGTACGCCATGCGGGCGGTGGCCTCGGTCTGGCCGTACATGACGTAGAGGTCGAACCCTCGCCGCTGACCGACCTGTGCCCAGCGGCGCACGGTGTCGGGCGCCATGCGACCCCCGGCCTGGGTGAGGAGCCGCAGGCTCGGGTGCGAGCGGTCGGCGAACCCGCCGCGATCCAGGAGCTCGAAGGTGTGGGGGACGCCGGCGAGGTTCGTCACCCCGTGGTCGTCCACCGCGGTCCAGAAGCAGGGATCGACCACCGACGCCGGCGTGCAGACGATCGACGCGCCGACGGCGAGGTGGCTGTGGAGCACCGAGAGGCCGTAGCAGTACTGCAGGGGGAGCGACGTGATCGCCCGGTCGGAGGGGCGCAACGACAGGTACCCGGCGATCGCACGGGCGTTGGCGTCGATGGCATCGCCGGACAGCCGGACCAGCTTCGGCGAACCGGTCGAGCCCGACGTGCTGAGCAGCAGGCGCAGGTCAGGGTGCAGCTCGTGGGCCGTGGCGGGGCGTCGCTCCACGAGCTGCCCGCCGCCCAGCACGACGTCGGGGTCGTAGGTGGCGACGATGCCGGCGTTGCGCTCCCGCTCGGCGCCCGTGAGGAGCGCGACGTGCCCGCCGCGGTAGGCGCCGAGCAGGCCGGCGATGGTCTCGATGCCGCCGTCGGACTCGATCAGCACCAGCCGGCGCTGCTCGCCGAGTCGGGCGGCGACCTCGTCGGCCTTCACGGCCAGGTCGGCGTAGCTCCACGTGACGCCGTGCTCGTCGACCACCGCCACTGATGCGCCGTGCGCGTGCAGTGAGTCGGCGAAGCCGATCGCTCCCGGTGCCGCGCCTGTGCGCGTCCCGCCGTCCCAGCCCTGCACGGGCGGCAGTCTTACCGATCACGGGTAGGCGGACCTAACAGACGTGCCCTCGACAGGAATCGAACCTGTGGCCTACCGCTTAGGAGGCGGTCGCTCTATCCGACTGAGCTACGAGGGCGGGCGGGCTGGCCGACGCGCGGGCGGAGCTGGCGCGTCCGAGCATCGAGCAGCCGAACAGGCGATGAGGCTAGCGACGCCGCCGACCGCCCCTCGCAGGACTCGTGGGCGCAATGCGTTGCGCCACCGCAACGCGACAGCCCACGAACCGGCGTTCTCCAGAGGATCGGCGCGTTGGTGTACCCCAGAGCCATGAACGAACCGATCGGCGCGTTCGTCCGCAGGCAGCACCCGCCCTTCGCCGGCGATCGCGCGGACCGTCCTGCGAGTTGTCGCTCCGACGTGGCGCACCGCGCCATCGACGCTCGACCAGCGCGAGATCAGACGGGTCCCGGTCGATCCGGCGTCGGGTCAGGCACGGGCTCCTCCACCCAGCGCCGCCAGGGCGCCGAAGCTGCCGTCCGCCTCGACGGCCGCGACCGCCGACAGAAGGTCTCGGTGACGCCGGCGCGGTAGAGGTGCCAGAGGTGGTCGAGGTCGCAGCGCGGGATCATCCGTCGTTGGAGGTCGAGGGCGGTCCGGGCAGCGGCGCCGGCGGCCAGGTGCTGCCCGAGAGCGAGGCGAGCGCGTGCACGAGGGCCTGCGTGCCGTTCCGGCCCCGCCCCTGCGCCTGCAGCCCGATGTACAGCTGGTGGGCGAGGGCGAGCCCGGGCACGAACCAGATCGGCTGGATCGGCACCGGCGTCATGGGATCGTCCATGGCCGGCCACCTGCGGCCGTCGTCCTCCAAGGCGGTCACGGCGCCGGGCGCGGCCGGGGTGAGGTGCATGCCGTCGGTCATCGTTCGTCTTCCTCGGGTTCCAGGGTGGAGGTCCGGTTCGGTCGGCCGTCCGCACGACCTCGGGCCGCGATCGGCGTGGCTCGACGGAGGGCGGCGCACGCGCGCTCGACCTCCTGGTCGAGGTCACCGACCGCGTCGATCGCCACGACGTCGGTCTCGTCG
>DASUEE010000080.1:0-2000 GCA_036275235.1 Acidimicrobiales bacterium
CCCGTCACCACGACCACCCGCACGTCCGGGTCCGCCTCGGCCTGGGTCATCGCCCACCGGTACTCGTGGTGCATCCGGCCCGTCCACGCGTTGCCCCGGTGGGGACGGTCGAGCGTCAGCCGGGCGACGTGCCCGTCGACCTCGTAGCGGGTGGCGCGCAGGTCCACGTCAGGCGAGCGCCGCCAGCGCCCGCTCGGCCAGCTCCGGACGGCACACGAGCAGATCGGGCAGGTAGGGGTCGGGGTTGTTGTAGGTGATCGGTGAGCCGTCGAGGCGGCTGGCGTGCAGGCCGTGGTGGAGGGCGACGGCCACCGGGGCGGCGGAGTCCCACTCGTACTGACCGCCGGAGTGCGGGTAGCAGTCGACCTCGCCGCGCAGGATCGCCATCGTCTTCGCGCCGGCCGAGCCCATCTCGACGAGGACGCCGTCGAGGGCGGCCCGCACCACCTCCGCCTCGGCGGGGGGGCGAGTGCGGCTCACCACGATCCGCGGCACGTCGAGCGGCGGGAGCACGATCGGCTCGTCGGCCGTCGACAGCACGCTGCCGAACGCCGGCAGGGCGACCGCGCCGCAGACCGGCTGGCCGTCGATGCACAGGGCGACGTGGACCGCCCAGTCGCTGCGAGGCGGTTCGGAGAACTCGCGCGTGCCGTCGAGGGGGTCGATGATCCAGACGCGGGACGCTTCGAGGCGGCGGGCGTCGTCGTGGGTGGCCCGTGCCTCCTCGGAGAGCACGGAGTCGCCGGCCGGCATGGCGGCGTCGAGCTCGCGCAGGAGCAGCTCGTTCGAGCGCCGATCGCCCTCCGCCTTCAGCTCGGAGGCGCCGGCGCCGTCGGCGGCCAGCTCCGCCCGCACGGCCAGGAGCAGCGCGCCCGCCTCCGTGGCGAGGCGGCGGGCGAGGGCGTGGTCGTCGGCGCTCGGGTGCGGCACGGCCGATTGTCTACCAACCGCCGCCGACCGTACATTTGCCGGTTCACATCCGGCGCGACGGGAGCCGACCCAGCCGATGAGCTACGAGCTGTCCCACCTGCGGGCCCTGGAGGCCGAGGGCATCCACATCATGCGCGAGGTCGCCGCCGAGTTCGAACGGCCGGTGCTGCTCTTCTCCGGCGGCAAGGACTCCATCGTGATGCTGGAGCTGGCGATCCGGGCCTTCGCCCCGGCGCCCATCCCGTTCCCGGTCATGCACGTCGACACCGGGCACAACTTCCCCGAGGTCATCGAGTTCCGCGACTCGCGGCTCGAGCGGGCCGGTGCCCGGCTCATCGTCGCCTCCGTGCAGGACTCCATCGACCAGGGCCGGGTGGTCGAGCAGACCGGGCCCCGCGCCAGCCGCAACCTGCTCCAGACCGTCACGCTGCTCGACGCCATCGAGGAGCACGGCTTCGACGCCGTCTTCGGCGGCGCCCGCCGCGACGAGGAGAAGGCCCGGGCGAAGGAGCGGGTGTTCTCGTTCCGGGACGACTTCGGCCAGTGGGACCCGAAGGGCCAGCGCCCCGAGCTGTGGTCGCTCTACAACGGCCGCCACCGCAAGGGCGAGCACATCCGCGTGTTCCCGATCAGCAACTGGACCGAGCTCGACGTGTGGCAGTACCTGAAGGACGAGGACGTCGAGATCCCGTCCATCTACTACGCCCACGAGCGCAGGGTGTTCGAGCGCGACGGGATGCTGCTGTCGGAGTCGCCGCACATCGAGCTGATGGAAGGCGAGACGGTGTTCACCGAGACCGTGCGGTATCGGACCATCGGCGACATGACGTGCACCGGCGCGGTCGAGTCGAAGGCGGCGACGTTCGAGGCGATCATCGAGGAGGTCGCCGCCACCCGGATCACCGAGCGGGGCGCCACCCGGGCCGACGACCGCGTGTCGGAGGCTGCAATGGAGGACCGCAAGAAGGAGGGCTACTTCTAGCCATGGAGATCCTTCGCTTCGCCACCGCGGGTTCCGTCGACGACGGCAAGTCGACGCTCATCGGGCGCCTGCTCTACGACTCCAAGAC
>DASUEE010000081.1:0-3854 GCA_036275235.1 Acidimicrobiales bacterium
GCCCCCGGTACGCTCGGCCCCGATGCCGACCATCCGCCTGTTCGCTGGGGCGCGGGAGGCCGCAGGCACCGACCGCGACACCATCGAGGGCTCCACCGTGGGGGCCGTGCTCGACGCGGCCGTGGCGCGGTACGGCGCCGCGTTCGGAGCGCTGCTCGGCAGCTGCAAGGTCTGGGTGAACGGCGAGCCGGCCGAGCCCCACGACCCCGTGCAGCCGGCCGACGAGGTCGCCGTCCTGCCCCCCGTGTCCGGCGGCACCTGAGCGTGGCAACGAAGGAGGCGGCCCGGCGGCCGACGCGCGCCCAGCGCGCCGACGCCAAGCGCAAGGAGCGCATGAAGAAGATGCGCACCCGCGCCGGCAGCCGCTACCGGGTGCACTACGACATCGACGGGCCGCGGGTCCGGCTCGGGATCGCCTGGTTCGTGGGCGCGATGGTCGCCTTCGCCCTCGGCATCGTCACCACCACCGTGTACTTCGGGCTGTTCTCCGCCGCCGCCGGATCGCACTCGCTGCGCACCTGGCGAGCCCGGGGCGCCAAGCACGCCGACCCCCGCGTGGCCCTGCTCGGGGTCGCCGTGGTGGTGGCCGCGGCCGGCGTCCACCCGCGGGCGATGGGCGTGGCCGTGCTCCTGCTCGCCGGCGGCGCCGTCGGTCTCGCCGTGCGCGACGGCGCCGCCTTCCCGGCCCCCGCCCTCGCTCGGGCGTCGCTCGTGCTCCAGTGCGCGCTCCCCACCGCCGTGGCGGGCGGGTGCCTGGTCCTGCTCGCCGACCTCGAGGTGTGGGCGGCCATCGCGCTGGTCCTGTGCACGTCGGCGTACGAGACCGGCGACTACCTCATCGGGTCGGGGTCGACGAACTCGGTCGAGGGGCCCCTCGCCGGTGGCGTCGCCGTCGCGGTCATGGCCCTCGCGGTCGCCGCGCTCGGCTTCCCGCCCTTCAGCGTCGGGCAGGCCGCCCTGTTCGGTGTGGCCGTGGCGCCGCTCGCCTTCGCCGGCCAGATGCTGGCGTCCGTGATGCTCCCGCACGCCCGTGCCTTCGCGCCGGCGCTGCGGCGGGTCGACAGCCTGCTGCTGGCCGCGCCGCTGTGGTACCTCGGCGTCGACAGCCTCCTGATCTGAGCGCTGCGGTACCGTCGGCGCCCAGGACCCGAGCCTGCGGGAGCACACGTGCGCGACACCCTCCGTTCGATCATCGCCGGCGACGAGCCGGTCGACCTCACGGCGCTCGACATGGACGAGCTGCGCGCACGGCGGTCCACGTGCCGGGAGGTGGAGACCGGCCTGTCGTACCTGCGTCGCCAGGCCCAGGGCCGCCTCGACGTCGTGGCCGCCGAGAAGGCCCAGCGCGACGAGGGCGGCTCCGGCGACGACCTCGAGGACCTGATCGCCCGCCTCCCCGAGCTCCTGGCCGGCAGCACCCGGTCGCCCGGCGTGGGGCGGATGCCGTCGGAGTTCGGCACCGGCCAGGTCGACCCCGACCTCGCCGACGAGCTCGACGACATCGACACCCGGAGCCACCTCTCCGACCCCGGCCAGCTCGACGACGAGCAGCTCGCCGAGGTCACCGCCGCGCTCGAGGCCTACGAGCGCAAGGTGTCCGACCTGCGCCGGGCGCTGTTCGACCGCATCGACGCCATCGAGGCCGAGATCACCCGCCGGTACCGGACCGGCGAGGCGTCGGTGGACAGCCTGCTCTCCTGAGCCGCTCTGCTTGACTGCCGCGATGCGCACGACGCCGCCCGCCATCCTCGTCGTGGACGACGAGCCCCAGGTCCGCAAGGTGGTCCGGTCGGTCCTCGAGGCGGACGGCTACATCGTCACCGAAGCCGCCGACGGCCAGGCCGCGCTGATGCTGCTCAGCAGCGTCGCCGGCCCCCGCGGCCCGCACCTCATGGTCCTCGACGTGATGATGCCCGGCATCGACGGCATCGAGGTGTGCCGCCAGATCGACCACGGCCGGACCAAGGTCGTGATCCTCACGGCGCTCGACGATGCCGCCACGCGCACCGCCGCGGAGGAAGCCGGCGCCGACCGGTACATCACCAAGCCCTTCTCGGCGGTCGAGCTGCTCGATGCCGTGCGGGAGCTGCTGGCCGACCCGTCCTGACGTGGGCGGCGAGGGCCTGGACGCGCTCGGCGCGTTCATCCGAGACCAGCGCCGGCAGGCGCAGCTGTCGATGCGCGGGCTCGCGGAGCGAGCCGGCGTCTCCAACCCGTACCTGAGCCAGATCGAGCGGGGCCTCCGGAAGCCGTCGGCCGAGATCCTCCAGCAGCTGGCTCGTGCGCTGTCGATCTCCGCAGAGGCCCTCTACGAGCGCGCAGGCATCCTCGAGCGCCGCGACGGGGATGTGGACGTGATCGGCGAGATCCTCCGCGACGGCGCCCTCACGCAGGACCAGCGCAACGAGCTGGTGCGCACCTATCGCGCCTTTCGGGAATCGACGGCTGGCGGCGAGCGTTGATGGCACCCGTGCAGCGTCTCGCCGTGCTGTCGTTCCACACGTCGCCCCTGGTCCAGCCGGGCATGGGCGACAGCGGGGGCATGAACGTGTACGTGCGCGAGCTGGTGGGATCCCTGGCCCAAGCCGGCGTCGACTGCACCGTGTACACGCGGGCCTGGGCGCACGACCTGCCCCAGGTCGTCGACATCGAGCCCGGCTTCCGCGTGGTCCACGTGCCGGCCGGTGACCCCGACCTGCCCAAGGAGGACCTGCCCTCGGTGGTCGACGAGTTCACCGACGGCGTCCTCGCCCACCTGCGGGAGCACCCGGTCGACGCCGTGCACGCCAACTACTGGCTCTCCGCCGTGGCCGGCCACCGCATCAAGCACGTGCTCGACCTTCCCCTGGTGGTCACGTTCCACACGCTCGGACGGGTCAAGCAGGCCGGTGGCGACCCCGAGCCCGACCACCGGATCGAGGCCGAGCAGGCCGTCATCGGTTGCGCCGACGCCGTCCTCGCCAACACCCGCGCCGAAGTCGACGAGCTGGTCCACCTGTACGGGGCCGACCCCGAGCGGATCGAGGTCGTCCCGCCCGGCGTCGACCACGCGTTCTTCAGCCCCGGCGACCGCGCCGGCGCCCGGGCGGCGCTCGGGCTGGGCGATCACCCGGTGGTGCTCTTCGTCGGCCGCATCCAGCCCCTGAAGGGCCTCGACGTGTCCGTGCGGGCGCTGGCGCGGCTGGAGCGCGACGACGCCGTGCTGCTGGCGGTCGGCGGCACGAGCGGCCCCGCCGGCGCCGCGCACCTCGCGGACGTCGTGGCCGAGGCCCGGCGGCTCGGGGTGGACGACCGGATCCGCTTCGTCGAGGCCCAACCCCACCACCTCCTGTCGACGTACTACCGGGCCGCCGACGTGGTCCACGTCCCGAGCCGGTCGGAGAGCTTCGGCCTCGTCGCCCTCGAGGCCGCGGCGTGCGGCACGCCCGTGGTGGCCACGGCGGTGGGGGGCCTGCAGACGCTGGTGGTCGACCACCGGTCCGGCGTGCTCGTCGACGGTCGCGACCCTGGGGAGTGGGCCGCCACCACCGACCGCATCCTCGCCGACCCCGTGCTGGCCGAGCGCCTCGCCGCCGGCGGGGTCGCCGTCGCCCGCGACTACCGGTGGTCCACCACCGCGGGCCGCCTGCGCCGCGTGTACGCCGACCTCGGCAACCGCCGGATCGAGGCCTGCGCCGCGGCGGCCTGACCCCGACCGGACGGCAGGATGGGGGCGTGCAGCACGCCTCCACCCCCGACGAGCTCGACGCGATCGCCACCGACATCGAGGCCTGGCTGGAGGTGCAGCGGGCCGAGAACCCGGTGGTCGCCCACGTGGAACGGGACGAGACGCCCGACGTGCGCCGCTGGTTCGT
>DASUEE010000082.1:0-5383 GCA_036275235.1 Acidimicrobiales bacterium
CTGCTGCTGTCCTTCACCGGCTACCTGCTGCCGTGGGACCAGCTCGCCCTGTGGGCCGTGGCGGTGGGCACGAACATGATGGGCTACACACCGGTGTTCGGGAACCAGGTGCGCTTCGTGCTGCTCGGCGGCGTGGAGATCAGCTCCGACACCCTCATCCGGTGGTACGTGCTGCACGTGCTGATGCTCCCCTTCGTGATCGTCATCTTCATGGCGATCCACTTCTGGCGGGTCCGCAAGGACGGCGGGATCTCCGGGCCGCTGTAGCGACGATGGTGACGACGAGGACGATCCGATGACCGAGATCCCAGAGCACCTCCGCAAGCGGGCCGAGGAGGCCCGCAAGAAGGCCGAGGCCTCCTCCGGTGGCGACGCCGCGGCGCCGGCCGAGCAATCGGCCGAGCAGACCGAGGCCGAGTCGCGCATCCCCGCCCACCTCCTCGAGCGCTCCAAGGCCGCCAAGGCCAAGGCCGGCGGCGGTGGCGGCGAGGCCGGTGCAGGCGCAGCGGGCGGTGGCGGTGGCGGCGGCACGGCCGTGGCCACGGCGCCTGCCGCCGCAGCGGCGGTGGCCGACGGCGGGCCCCTGCCCACCGGTCCCGGCGGGCACACCCAGCGACTGCTCACCGTGGTCAAGGCCGGCTCCATCCAGGACGTGCGGGCCACCCCCCTCGACAAGGTCCACACCTGGCCCCACCTGCTGGTGGTCGAGTTCGTGGCCGCCCTCGCCTGCACGGCGTTCCTGCTGTTCTTCTCGATCTTCGTGAACGCGCCGCTGCTCGAGCTGGCGAACTTCAACGAGACGCCGAACCCGTCGAAGGCCCCCTGGTACTTCCTCGGCCTCCAGGAGCTGCTGACCATGTTCCACCCGATGGTCGCCGGCGTGACCATCCCGGGCATGGGCATCTTCGCCCTGATCCTGGCGCCCTACACGGATCGCAACCCCTCCAACAAGCCCACCGACCGCAAGTTCGTGGTCTCGCTGTTCACGATCTTCCTGATGTTCTGGGCCGTGCTGGTCATCATCGGGTCGTTCTTCCGGGGGCCCGGCTTCAACTTCGTGTTCCCCTGGAACGCCGGCCTCTTCTTCGAGCTGTAGGACGAAGGGACGAAAGGCACCACCCCATGGACACGTCCACCATCGCCATCCTCGCCGTCGTGGCCCTCGTCGTCCTCGCCGGCGTGGTGCTCCTCGCCGCCGCCCGCCGGAACCAGACGCAGAGGGCCATCGGCGCGCTGTCCCGCGAGACGCGCTCGCGCGACGCCGGCGCCCACGAGGGCACGCGCACCGAGGGCCGCGCCACCGCCTCGGGCCGCGAGCTCGAGCTGGCCGCGAAGCTCGAGCGCCGCCAGGCCGGCAAGGAGCTGGTCACCGCCGGCTCCGCCGCCCCCACCGCCTGGGTCCCGCCGGACCCCGACACCATCGGCGCCACCCGGCGCCAGTTCCTCAACCGTGGCATCACCGGCTTCTTCGTCGTGGGCCTGTCCGGCTTCGGCGCCGCCTGCATCGCCTTCCTGTGGCCCCGCCTGTCCGGCGGCTTCGGCTCGGTGATCGACGTCGGCAACGTGAGCGACGTCATCAACGACATCCGCGACAACAACGGGTTCTTCTACCAGCCCGAAGGTCGCATGTGGCTCACCGAGTACCCCACCGGGGCGCTCGAGAAGGCCCAGGCCGTCTACTCCCCGCCGGAGCTCGCCGGCATGGAGGCGGGCGTCATCGCCCTCTACCAGAAGTGCCCGCACCTGGGCTGCCGCGTCCCCGAGTGCGTGACGTCGCAGTGGTTCGAGTGCCCCTGCCACGGCAGCCAGTACAACCAGGTCGGCGAGAAGAAGGGCGGCCCCGCCCCGCGAGGCCTCGACCGCTTCGCCATGACGGTGTCGGGCGGTCGCCTGTCGGTCGACACCGGCACCATCATCCAGGGCCCCCCGATCGGCACCAACACCACCGGCCAGGAGGCCGAAGGGCCGCACTGCATCGGCGCCGGATCCCACTGAGAAGAGCGACCGCTTCCCACCATGCTTGAACTGACCCCGACCCTCTTCGCCGCGAGCACCGTGCAGGCCATCGGCATCGTCATCGCCGTCCTGGCCGTGCTCGTGGTCGTCGTCTACGCGGCGTTCAACGTCCGTGCCGGCCGGCAGGAGGTGGGTGCCGAGCTCGAGCTCGCCGCCAACCTCAAGCCGTACTACGACGACGACGTCCTCGAGACCAAGAAGCTCGACCGTGCCCTCACCGCCGGCCTCGCCGGCCTCGTGCTGGTGGGCGTGGGCCTCCCCGCCTACTGGCTGGCCGAGCCCGGTCGGCAGGAGGGCGCCGAGAAGGAGTTCGCCCGCATCGCCGTGTCCCGCGGCGAGGAGCTCTACACCGAGGGCGCCCAGTGCAACCAGTGCCACGGCCCCGACGGCGTCGGCGGCGTCGCCCCGCACACCATCCTCGACGACGACAACGAGTTCGTCGCCCAGGTCAACTGGCTGGCCCCGGCGCTCGACACGGCGGCGCTGCGCTACGACGAGGAAGAGCTCTACTACATCCTCGAGTACGGGCGTCCCTACTCGCCGATGCCCGCGTGGGGCGCCGGCGGCGGCGGTCCGCTCACCGAGCAGCAGCTCGAGAACATCATCGCCTACCTCCAGTCGATCACCATCTCCCACGAGGAGTCCGTGGAGGCCGTCGAGACCCAGCTGCGCTCCCAGCTCGACCTCGGCGAGGACGCCGAGATCGACTACACCGACCTCGCCACCGGTGAGGCGCTGTTCAACCTCGGCAAGGAGGACGCCTTCGCCGGCGGCGCCTACGCCTGCGCCCGCTGCCACACGCGCGGCTGGTCGATCCAGACCGAGAGCGCCGCACCCGCCGACGCCGACCTCGACCTCTACGTCGACTACCCGGACGGCTCCGGCGCCTACGGCCCGCAGCTCCGCAACGGGATCATCCCCCGGCAGTTCGCCAGCGTCGAGGGCCTGGCCGAGTTCCTCAGCCTCGGTGCCGAGCGCGGCGTCCCCTACGGCCTCAACGGGCTGTCCGGCGACGGCATGATGCCCGGCTTCGGCGACAACCCGAACACCGAGGAAGACCCCGAGGACGGGATGCTCACCCTGGACATGGTCACCGCCATCGCCCGCTACGTGGAGTCCCTGGAGGACGGGCAGTGATGCAGACCCTCAACCTGCTGGCCGGCATCGCGTGGGACCCCACCGTCCGCGGCCTGCTCTCCGTCGGCGTCGGCGTCGTCGTGCTGATGGGGTCGGTGTACCTCCTCCTCGCCACGAACACCGGCACCCGCCTCGGCTTCCTGCTCGCCCTCACCGGCTTCTTCGGCTGGATGGCGATCATGGGCCTCGTGTGGTGGATCTTCGGCATCGGCATGCAGGGGGCGGCGCCGTCCTGGCAGGTCGTCGAGTACAACGCCGGCGACACCGCCCAAGCCGTCACCGAGCGGGTCACCGAGCTCGACCTCGGTGCCCTGCCCCAGGAGGACGGCGCGCCGGCCTACGACGCCTTCGCCGAGCTCGCCGAGGAGGATCCCGAGCGCTTCGCCGAGATCGAGGACGAGTTCGAGGAGGCCACCGACGGCTGGCGCTTCATGCCGGCCTCCGACCCGTCCCGAGGCGAGGCCGAGGCCACGGTCAGCGCGCAGCTGCCCGAGTGCAGCACCTGCAACTTCGGCATCGAGGACCCCGCCGACTACATCGTGCTCGGCGCGTTCGAGACCGGTGGCAAGGAGGGGCTGCCCGACGACCCCAGCCGCTGGGACCGCGTCAAGACCGAGGTCGTCTCCGCCCTCACCATCAAGAACCCCGAGCGCTACGCGGTCGTGCAGGTCCAGAAGGTGATCGAGCAGGAGGCCGTCCCGGGCCAGGCCCCGCCCACGCCCGAGGCCGACCCGGACGAGCCGGTGGTCTCCGTGGTCATGCTGCGCGACATCGGCGACCGCCGGTTCCCCGCCGCCATGATCACCATCGGCTCCTCGCTGATCTTCGGCTTGCTGTGCTGGGTCCTCCACCAGCGCGAGCGCATCCTCGAGGCCAACCTCGCCCACGCCGAGACCGTGCGCGCCGGAGCCACCGCGTAGCCCATGGGCCAGTACCTGCCCCTCGCCGTCCTGATGGTCCTGGCCGCGGTCTTCGTGGCCGGGAGCCTCGTGACGTCGCGGCTGGTGGCGCCGAACCGCAAGACGGTGGCGAAGCTCGCGCCCTACGAGTCGGGCATCGTCCCGACCCGCGAGCCGCCGGAGCGGTTCCCGGTGAAGTTCTTCCTGGTCGCGATGTCGTTCATCGTGTTCGACATCGAGATCATCTTCCTGTTCCCGTGGGCCACGATCTACCGCCAGCTCGGCGCGTTCGGCCTCTTCGCCATCCTGCTGTTCTCGCTGCCCATCGTCATCTCGCTGGCGTACGAGTTCAGCAAGGGCGCGCTCGACTGGGGGCCGCTGAAGAAGGTGGCCCACGCCGACGTCGACGGCATGCTGTCCCCGGACCGCACCTCGGCGTCCACCATCCGCCGCGTCGGCCTCGAGGGTCGCCCGGTGGGCACCACCGACGCCGCCTGAGACACGGACGAAAGGGGTCCCCATGGGCTGGCAGCTCGACCAAGGCCTCGAGGGCCTCGACCACAACGTCATCACCGCGCGGGTCGAGGACCTGGTGCAGTGGGCACGCAAGTCGAGCCTGTGGCCGGCCACCTTCGGCCTCGCCTGCTGCGCCATCGAGATGATGGCGGCGGGCGGCGCCCACTACGACATGTCGCGCTTCGGCATGGAGGTCTTCCGCGCCTCGCCCCGCCAGGCCGACCTCATGATCGTCGCCGGTCGGGTCAGCCAGAAGATGGCCCCGGTGCTGCGCCACATCTACGACCAGATGATGGAGCCCAAGTGGGTGCTGTCGATGGGCGTGTGCGCCAGCTCGGGCGGGATGTTCAACAACTACGCGATCGTCCAGGGCGTCGACCAGATCGTGCCCGTCGACGCCTACGCGCCCGGCTGCCCGCCCGGCCCCGAGACGCTCATCCACGCCATCAACACGATCCACGAGAAGATCCAGAGCGGCGAGCTGCTCCGCCGGCGCCAGGAGACCGGAGCCGGCGCCCGCATCCAGCTGCCCCAGCGCGACGGCCAGACCGACACCGACGTGCCCGTCACCCTCGGAGCCTCGTCGTGAGCGACGCCACCCCCGAGCTCGACGAGCACGAGGACGTCGTGGAACCGACGAGCCCCGAACCCGAGGAGCGCTACGGGCAGTCGGTCACCTGGTCGCGCGGCCAGGTCGTGCTCCACGCCGAGCGTGGGGAGCTGCACGACCTCGTGCGCCGCCTGCGCGACGACGAGGAGTTCAACGTCTGCGTCGACGTCACCGCCGTCGACTACCTCACCTACACGACACCCCG
>DASUEE010000083.1:0-4541 GCA_036275235.1 Acidimicrobiales bacterium
CTCATCCAGACCAAGGAGGGCCGCCTCGAGCTGACGCCGAAGGGCCTGCGCCGCATCGGCGACAACGCCCTCGACGACCTGTTCTCCAAGCTGGCGAAGGACAAGCTCGGCCGCCACCAGGTGAGCGACGCGGGCATCGGCCACGAGCGCACGTACGACACCAAGGCCTACGAGTGGGGCGACCCGTTCAACCTCCACATCGGCCGCACCGTCCGCAACGCCGTGAGCCGGGCCGGAGCCGGCACGCCCGTGCGGCTCACGCCGGACGACTTCGAGATCGAGCGCACCGAGACCGTCGTCCGCTCGGCCACGGTGCTGATGCTCGACCTGTCGCTCTCGATGCCGATGCGCGACAACTTCCTGCCGGCCAAGAAGGTCGCGATGGCGCTGCACGCGCTGATCTCGGGCCAGTACCCGCAGGACTACCTGGGCCTCGTCGGCTTCTCGAAGGTGGCCCACGTGCTCACGCCCCAGCAGCTCCCCGAGGTCAGCTGGGACTACGACTACGGCACGAACATGCAGCACGGCCTGCAGCTCGCCCGCCAGCTGCTCTCGCGCCAGAGCGGCACCAAGCAGATCATCATGATCACCGACGGCGAGCCCACGGCCCACTACGAGCCCGGGATGTCCCAGCCGTACTTCAGCTACCCGCCGGTGCAGGAGACCATCGACGCCACCGTGCGCGAGGTCATCCGGTGCACGAAGGACGACATCCGCATCAACACCTTCATGCTCGACGCCACGCAGTACCTGAAGACGTTCATCGAGCGGATCACCCGCATGAACGGCGGCCGGGCCTTCTTCACCACTCCCGAGACGCTGGGCGACTACGTGCTGGTCGACTTCGTCGAGCACAAGCGGGCCCTGCGCACCCGGGCCCGCCGCTAGAGGGGTTCAGGCGCGCAGGCGGAGGACGTCGGCGGCCCACCCCGCCTTGTCGCAGAGGTTGGCGAAGGCGGCCACGGCCGAGCCGCTCGCCTCGGCGCGTCGCTGCTCGAGCTCGACGCCGAGGGCCTCGGCCAGCTCGAGCACCACGGCATCGATGCCGTCGCCGGGCAGGCGGGCGGCGTCGGGCGGGCGCGAGCCCGTGCGCGAGGTGGCCGCGTGGGCCTCCACGGCGTCGGCCAGCAGGGCGAGGGCCCGGAAGTCGTGGCCGGCGAGCCACGTGGTGGCCCCGGCCTGGCGTGAAGCGTGCGCTTCGCGCAGCGCCACCTCGTGGCTCAGGTGGTACAGGTCGCGCCGCGCCCGGCGCAGCTCGTGGTGCTCCCAGTCCTGGATCACCGCCTCCGTCTACCAGTGCCGACGCCCCGCGGGGCGCCTCCTCGGAGGGTGCTTGACACCGGGGTCGGGACCGGGGAGGGGGGCGCCGGTGCCGCCGGACGTGGGGGCCGTCAGGATCAACGGAGCGGGAATCCCAGGTCTCCCTTGCATCTCACCGCGATCTCGGCGATGATCACACCGTTGTAATTACACGTCTGGTAGGGGTCGGCGAGGGGGAAGCCTCGACCCCGGCACCTGCCAGCACCCGACAGAGAGGTCCGGCGCATGCACGTCCCCGTGGACATCGCCAGCAGCCAGTCCGAGCCCCGAGTGTGGCAGGAGTACGCGAACTGCCTCGGCGTCGATCCCGACCTGTTCTTCCCGGAGCGGGGGGCGTCCACGAAGGAGGCCAAGGAGGTCTGCCGGGGTTGCGTGGTCCGCGACGAGTGCCTCGAGTACGCGCTGTCGAACGGCGAGAAGTTCGGCATCTGGGGTGGCATGAGCGAGCGCGAGCGCCGGCGGATCCGCCGGGCCCGGGCGATCGCCCGCCGCACCGCCGCCGAGTCGGCCTGAACCCGGGCCCCGCGGGGCCCTCCCCTGCGCCCCGTGCCGCTTCCCCCTCCGGCACGGGGCGCGGCGCGCCCGGGGCGATCCCGCCCGACCGGCGCTGGGTACCGTGGCCGGGTGGCCGACGTGCCCCGCTGGGAACCACGCCGGGCCCGCCGTCGTTGGCAGGGGCGTGATGGCGATCGCGTCCCCACGTGGGAGGAGATCGCCCGGGACGAGGGCGACTTCATCTACACGGTTGCCTACCGGCTGACCGGCAACCGCGAGGACGCCCAGGATCTGGTTCAGGAGGTGCTGGTGCGGGTGCAGCGAGGCTTGCGGACCTACCGGCCCGGGTCCCTCCGGGCGTGGCTCGGCCGGATCACCACCAACGCCTTCCTCGACGACGCCCGCCGTCGCACCCGCCGTCCCGTCTCGGCGCTGCCCGAGGATCCCGACGCCGTGCTGCCGGCGGCGCCGGACGCCGCCGAGGCCTCCGAGGCCGACGGGCTGCCGGACCACGTGCAGGCGGCGCTGGGCGAGGTGCCCACGGAGTTCCGGGTGCCCGTCGTGCTCGCCGACGTGGTCGGGCTCTCCTACACCGAGATCGCCGACCAGCTGGGCATCCCCGTCGGCACCGTGCGCAGCCGCATCCACCGCGGTCGCCTCGCGCTCCGGGAGGCCCTGGCGTGACGCCGTGGTCCGGTGCCCACCCCGACGACCTGCTGTCGGCGCACGTCGACGACGAGCTGCCGCCCGCGGTCGCGGCAGCCGTCGAGGCGCACGTCGCCACGTGCGCCGGGTGCCGGGACGCCGAGCAGGCGCTGCGTGACGCACGGTCCCTGCTGCGGTCGTTGCCGGCGGTCGACGCCGCACCCGTGATCGAGGGGTTCCTCGCCCGTCACCGCGCCATCGTGCGGTCGGGCGCCGGCTTCGTCGGGGTGGCCGCGGTGGCCCTCCTCGCCCTGGCGCTGAACGCGGCCACCCACCGGGAGCGCGTGGTGCCGGAGGTCGATGCGATCGTCGCCGCCCACCTCCACGCCGAGCCGGCGGAGGCCGCCGACATGGACCGCATGGAGACCGCGTCCTACCAGGCCCCGCCCGGGCTGATCGGCTCCGCCCGGCGCTTGAGCCGCCACGAGGTCTACGACGGCGTCGACGTCGCCGCCGCCGTCTACCGCGACGGCGACGTGCGCCTGTCCGTGTACCAGCAGCCCGGCCGCCTGGACTGGGACCGCCTCCCGATCGGCTCCGTCGAGACCGTCGGCGACCGGCCGGTGTGGTTCCGTCCCGGTGCGCCGGTGGTGGCGGTCACCGAGAAGGGCGACCTCGTCCTCACGGTCGTGTCCGACGATCGTGCCGCCGTGCTCACCGCCGTCGGCGGGTTCCCGGAGTGGCGGCGCCGCACGGCGTGGGACCGCGTCCACGACGCCTGCCAGCGCTTCGCCCGGGTGTTCACCCTGGACGGGTGAGCCCTGCGGGCGACCGGCGTGGGACCGGCCGCCCGGTGGACGTCAGCCGGCGATCGCGTCGACGGGGACCTGGCGCCGCTTGAGGATGCGCCGGCGCTCCCGCTCGGAGGCGCCACCCCAGACGCCGTGGTCGATGCGGTCGTCCAGCGCGTACTCGAGGCACGGCTGTCGCACCGGGCAGCTGGCGCAGATCCGCTGGGCCACCGTCACCCCCACCCCGTCGCTGGGGAAGAAGACCTCCGGCGGGTGGTTGCGGCAGCTGCCGTCGTTCATCCATGGCGTTTCCATCAGGTGACCTCCACCTGTTCTACGTAGCCGGCGAGCATTCGGTTCCCGATTCATCAGAGTTTAGTCATAAATAACCGGAACCTGGTGCGAGCGCGGTGCGAACCGCGGCTCGACCAGCGACACTGAGGCGATGCAGGTGCCCTCCTCGCCACCGACGCGCGACCCCATGGCCGAGCTCGAGGCGCCGCGCTCCTGGCCGCGCCTCGATCCGCCGCCCCACCCCGGCGACCGCGATCGTGCCGTCGGCCGTGCCGGCCTCGTCGGCGGCCTGGTCGGCGCGATCGTGTCGCTGCTGATCCTCGGCGTCGCCGCGCTGTGGCCCACGGGCGGGGACGGCGACGTCGCGGCCCGGACGATCACCCCGACCGCCGGCGGGGTGGTCGACGTCGGAGCCGTGCTCTCGGCGGTCGAGCCGTCGGTGGTGTCGATCGAGACCCGGAGCAGCATCGCCGAGGGTCAGGCGGGGGCAGGGTCGGGCATCGTGCTCACCGCCGACGGGCTCGTGCTCACGAACGCGCACGTGATCGCCGGGCTGAACGAGATCCAGGTCGGGCTGTTCGGCGGCGAGCGAGCGCCGGCGACGCTGGTGGGGTCCTTCCCCGAGGCCGACGTCGCGCTGATCCAGGTCGAGGGCCGCGACGACCTCGTGCCGGCCACGCTCGGCTCCTCGGCGGAGCTCGACGTCGGCCAGGAGGTCATCGCCATCGGCAACGCCCTCAACCTCGGGGGCCGGCCCACGGTGACCCGGGGCATCGTGTCGGCGCTGGGTCGCTCGCTGAGCGCCGAGGGCATCACGTTGTCGAACCTCATCCAGACCGATGCCGCCATCAACCCCGGCAACAGCGGCGGTCCGCTCGTCGACGCCGCCGGTCAGGTCGTGGGCGTGAACACGGCGATCATCGGCGACGCCCAGAACATCGGCTTCTCGATCGCGATCGACACGGTCAAGCCGCTGATCGAGGAGATCCGCGCCGG
>DASUEE010000084.1:0-5854 GCA_036275235.1 Acidimicrobiales bacterium
CGCCGCGGTGGCCTCGGGACGGCCCGCGCCGCGGTAGGCCACGGTGGGGGTGGTGTTGGTGATCACGGAGCGGGCGTTGAACTGGACCTCGGGGATCTCGTACACGCCGCTGGCCATCACGCGGGTGAGGAACGGGAGGAAGGCGCCGAGGGCGGGGTAGGCGCCGGCGTCCTGCACGACGTCGAGGCGGTACGCGGAGATGGTGCCGTCGCGCGAGCCGCCCAGCTTCACGGTCTGCCACTGGGCCCGGCCCTGGCCCATGGCCACCATGTTCTCCGAGCGCGTCTCGGTCCAGCGCACGGGGCGCCCGACCTGGCGGGCGAGCCAGCCGAGCAGCACCTCCTCGGCGTAGGCGCCGATCTTGGGTCCGAACCCGCCGCCCACGTCGGGGGCCACGACCCGCACCGCCCCCTCGTCGAGGCCGTACCAGCCCTGCAGCGCGGCCTTCACGCCGTGGGGCGCCTGCGTCGAGGAGAAGTGCACGAGCCGGTCGCCGGCCCAGACCGCCGCCGCCGACCGCACCTCCATCGGGCACCCGGCGACGCGCTGGTTGAGGACCTCCTGCTCGATCACGACCTCGCACGCCTCGAACGGCGCGTCGTCGGAGCCGAACGACAGGTCGAGGGCGACGTTCGAGTCGCTCTCCGGGAACAGCAGCACGTCGCCCGCCAGCGACTGCTCGGGCGTCACCACCGCGGGCAGCGGCTCGATGTCGGCCCAGACGAGGTCGGCCGCATCGGCGGCGGCCGTGGGCGACTCGGCGACGACCACGGCGATCGCCTCGCCCACGAACCGGACGCGGTCGCGCGCCAGCACCGGCTGGGAGAACCGGGCGTCGAGCAGGGGGACGGCCATCGGCAGGAGCGGGAGCTCGGCGACGTCGGCGCCGGTGAACACCGCCACCACCCCGGGGGCCTGGCGGGCCTCGTCGACGTGGACGGCCTCGAGGGTGCCGTGGGCCACGTACGACCGGACGTAGGCCGCGTGCAGCGCCCCGTCGAGGAGCGGGTCGCGGACGTCGGCCACGTAGCTGCCCCCGACCGTGAGGAACCGGGGATCCTCCGTGCGCAGGACGCGGTTGCCCAGGATGCTCATGGTCCCCTCCTCGCCCCGTCCGGGGCGTCGAGCCGGCGAGGCGCGGGAACCTAGTCCTCGGTGAGCGCCCCGAACGGCCAGAGCGCCGGCAGCTCCACCGGCTTCTCGGGCGCCGGGAGCACGGCGTAGGCCTCCTCGCCCGGGAGCACGAGCCCGTACTGCGAGCGGGCGATCTCCTCGATGTGCTCGTCGGAGTCGAGCTCGTCGACGCGCTGCTCGAGGGCGGCCCGCTGGGCCTCCAGCTCGTGGAGCTCGGCGCTGGACTCGGCGAGGGCGCTGCGCTGGTCGAGCCACGTGCGCGTCGGGAACACCCACATCGCCAGCGCGGCGATGGTGGCCACCGCCGCCGTGGCCAGCAGCAGCGGCCGCGACCAGCGGGCCAGGCCGGGCGGCAGCCGCCGGCGGGTCCGCCGGCGGCGGACGCCCGGCGTCGCGAGCGCGGACGGCGAGGTCACCGGGGCTGCACGCCCCGGGGCATCGCGTCCCAGCCGCGGTAGGCCGCGGTCTCGCCGAGCATCGACTCGATGCGCAGCAGCTGGTTGTACTTGGCGACCCGATCCGAGCGCGCCGGCGCGCCGGTCTTGATCTGCCCGCAGCCGGTGGCGACGGCGAGGTCGGCGATGGTGGTGTCCTCGGTCTCGCCGGAGCGGTGCGACATCACGGCCGTGTAGCCGTTGCGGGTGGCGAGGCCGACGGTGTCGAGGGTCTCGGTCAGCGAGCCGATCTGGTTGACCTTGACGAGGATCGAGTTGGCGACGCCGGACTCGATGCCCCGCTGGAGGCGCACGCTGTTGGTGACGAACAGGTCGTCGCCGACGAGCTGGCAGCGGTCGCCGAGCGACTCGGTGAGCGCGGCCCAACCCTCCCAGTCCTCCTCGTCGAGGCCGTCCTCGATGGAGACGATCGGGTACTTGTCGACCCAGCTGGCCAGGTACTCGGCCAGCCCCTCGCCCGACAGGGTCCGGCCCTCGCCCTCGAGGTGGTACTGGCCGTCGCGGTGGATCTCGGAGTTCGCCGGGTCGAGGGCGATGGCGATGTCCTGCCCGGGCGTGCGACCCGCCTTCTCGATCGCCTCGACGAGCAGCTGCACGGCCTCCTCGTTGGAGCCCAGGTCGGGCGCGAAGCCGCCCTCGTCACCCACGGCGGTGCTGAGGCCCCGGTCGTGGAGGATGCCCTTGAGGGCGTGGTACGTCTCGACCCCCCAGCGCAGCGCCTCGGAGAAGCTGGCCGCGCCGAGCGGCATCACCATGAACTCCTGGAAGTCCACGTTGTTGTCGGCGTGGGCGCCCCCGTTGAGCACGTTCATCATCGGCGCCGGCAGGACGTGCGCGTTCGTGCCGCCCACGTAGCGGAACAGGGGCAGACCCCGCTCCTCGGCGGCGGCGTGGGCGACGGCGAGGGAGACGCCGAGGATGGCGTTGGCCCCCAGCCGGCCCTTGTTCTCGGTGCCGTCGAGGTCGAGCATCACCTGGTCGACGAGGCGCTGGTCGGTGGCGTCGATGCCGAGCAGCGCGTCGGCGATCTCGCCGTCGACGTGACCGACCGCGTCGAGGACGCCCTTGCCGCCGAAGCGGTCGCCGCCGTCGCGCAGCTCGGCCGCCTCGAACTGGCCGGTGGACGCCCCGGAGGGGACGATGGCCCGGCCGATGGCGCCCGAGGCCAGCTCGACCTCGACCTCGACGGTGGGGTTGCCGCGGGAGTCGAGGACCTCTCGGCCCTCGATGTGCTCGATGCTCGTCATGCCGCTTCCGTGTTGCTGGTGTTGCTCGTGTGGGAGATGGTACCGCTGGGGTCCAGGGACCCGGTGGTACCACGACGGATCGTCCGAGCGCACCCCGACGTAGGATCAGGCCCGGTGACGATCGCCGACTCCCTGCTGGACGAGCTGGACTCGGTCGTCGGTTCCTTCGCCATCCACCTGCGCACCCGCGACGTGGCCCGCGCAGCCGATGCGTTGCGTGGCGTGGCCGACGCCGTGCGTCGCACCGTGCGAGAGGGCGTCCTGCCGCCGAGGGTCTCCCCCGTCGCCCTGCTGCCGGACGGCCCGCTCGTGCGCCTCGACGACCTCCCCGCCGATCCCCTCACCCGCCGGCGGGTCGCCGACGCCGTCGACGACCTCGTGGTCGACGCCGGCTTCGCGCCCGGCGCCGCCACCGTCTGCGAGGTCGACGGGCTCGCCGACCTCGACGAGGCCGCCCGTGCCGTCGTCCTGCGCCTCTTCCCCGACCCGGCGGGCAGCGCAGGCACCCTGCCGGCGACGTGGATCGACCTCGCCGCCGAGTGGGTGTTCGGCGACCAGGACCCCGAGACGCTGGTGCGCCTGCGCGTGCTGGGCGTCGAGGCGACGGTCATGGCCAAGGAGGCCGCCGGCATCCTCCACGGCTGCGCCCGGTCGCGGGCGTGGTGCGACGTCGTCACCGGCGACGTGTCGAGCCGCCTCCGCACCGCCTCGATCAGCTTCGGCATCGCCCCCCACGTCGCGGTGGCGGCCGGGGGGCCGCGCTGCGACGACGAGGGGCTGCTCGCCCGGTTCGACCTGCTCACCGAGGTGGCGCGCGAGCACGCGGCCGGTGGCGGACGGGGCCACGAGCGCGTCGCCTACGCCTGCCTCGACTTCGAGGACACCTTCGGTGACCTCGGCACCGGGCTCACCGGCGTGCCCTGGGCACTCGACGGTGGCGCCCCGCCGAACCGGGTGGCGGGACGCCTCGCCGACCGGCACGTCCCGGAGGCGTTCCCGTTCCAGGTGCTCGGCCCCCGCCACGTCGCCCGTCTCCACGCCGTGCACCAGCTCGAGCCCGTCGGCGAGGACCGGTGGGGACTCGCGCTCGGGTCCCCAGCGGACTGGCTGCCCACCTCCGCCGTGCGCGACGACGTGCGGCACGCGGCGTGGCGCACGCTCGCCCCCTTGCTCGTCGACGAGGCGCAGCTCGACGACGCGCTCGCCGAGGCCTCGCGCGACGACGAGGCCGCCGCCCCCCACGTCGCCGTGGAGGGGTCGACCGCGCCGGACGAGACGTGGGGCACCGGGCTCCCCGACCTGTCGACCGTCGTCATCGAACCGCACAGCCACCCCCGCCGCGGCACCCGCCTCTCCGTGCTCGAGCTGGCGGCCTGGCTCGCCGGCGAGCCCCACTCCGACGACCCGGTGAACGTCTCCCCGGTGCTGCGGGTCTACGCGCGGGAGCTCGCCGCCGGCCTCGACGACGACCGGCGCCAGGACCTGCGTCGCCGCGCCTCGCGCCTCGCCGGCACGGGGGCCTTCGACGACCGCACCGAGCACCGCCGGAGCTGGCTGCTCGCCGACCGCCTCCTGCGCACGCACGCGCCCGCGTGGCTGGCCGTCGCCGGCCTGTCCGAGTCAGCCGACCGGCTGCGCCAGCTGTCGTCGATCGAGGCCGACACCCAGCTGGTCCGAGGCGTCCACCTGCTGGGCGGGGCGGTGGCGACGGCGAGCCGGCGGCTCGAGACCACGCACCGCATCGCCGGCATCCACGCCGACGTCGTGGAGGCGCTGGCGTGGGACGTCTGGGAGGAGGTCTCCCAGCGCAGCGGCTGGGCCGCGACGGCCGAGGCCGTGGTGCACGGCGTGCCTGGCGGGCTCACCTTCGCCACCGACCAGCGCGTGATGGAGCTCTCCCGCGACCCCGACCACCGCGCGGAGCTCGAGAGCTCCACGCGGGGGCTCGGCGACGAGGTGTGGTCGACGGCGCTCGCCGAGATCGCCGCCGCCGCCTGGCGCTCGGGGTGGGAGGCCGCCGAGGAGCTCATCCACCACGAGTCCACGTTCTCGTTGCACACCACCCTGCGGCGATCGGTGCAGGCCCTGCTCGGCGACGACGACGACGTCGGCCTCGACATGCTCCTCGACGACGTCGACCGCACCGCCCGCGACACCATCGCCCGCCTGCTGCTCGTGGGCGACGACGAGAGCGACTACTGGGACAAGGCCGTGGCGGCGTGCGCCCGGATCGACGGTGGCGACACGTGGCGCCGCGCCCTCGACGACAGCTGCACCGTGCTCGGCCCCGGCCTGTGCGAGGAGGCCCTCCAGCTGGCGCGCGAGCAGGTGGCCGAGTGGGTGGTGCGGGCACCGGAGCTGGTCTCGCGCGCCGTGGTGGCGTCGGTGACCCGAGAGGCGTGCTCGGTGGCGGGCCGGGCGATGCTCGCCCGCTCGGCGGCCGAGGCCCTCGCCCGGGGGCGCTCCGAGGCGGACGCCGAGGTGGCGGCGCGCGACGCCGTCGAGGAGCTCGTGTCCACCCTCGCCGACGACGCGGTCGACGCCCTCGACGAGCTGGTCGAGGTCCGCGTCGGCACGTCCCCCTAGGCCTCGCCCTCGACGCGCATCGCCTCGTCGCGCAGGCGATCGGTGGCGGCGCGCAGCGCGGCCTCGGCGTCGATCCCGGCGCGGCGAGCATGGGAGACCAGGCCGAGGAGCACCGCCCCCAGCTCGCCCTCGGGGTCGACGGGGTCGGGGGTCGGGGCACCGATGCGCTCGGCCTTCGAGAGGACCTTGTGCGCATACAGCAACCCCGGCAGTGCCTTGGGGATGCCCTCCATGACCGACGCCCGGCCCTTCTCCTCGCGCTTGGCCTGCTCCCAGCTGGCGGCCACGGCGTCGGCGTCGGCCGCCTCGACGTCGCCGAAGACGTGGGGGTGGCGGGCGCGCAGCTTGTCGTGGATGCCCCGGGCGACGTCGGCGAGCGTGAACGCACCTGACTCGGCGGCGATGGTGGCGTGGAACACCACCTGGAACAGG
>DASUEE010000085.1:0-2919 GCA_036275235.1 Acidimicrobiales bacterium
ACGCTCGGGTACCGCTGCGCGCACAGCGGCATGACGCTGGCGTGCGCGTACCAGCACGAGCTCGAGGCCGGGTGCGAGGTCGATGCGGTGACGACCGTGGGCGCGGACCTGGCGAAGACCGTGTTCACGATGGACGTCGCCGAGGGCGAGTCCGTCTGCCTGACGAAGTACGTCTCGTACCACACCTCTCGTGGCATCCCGGCGCAGGAGCTCGCCGACCGCTGCCACCGCACGATCACCCGGGCCCGGCGCACCGGCGTCGCCGAGCTGCAGGCGCAGCAGCGCGCCTGGCTGGACGACTTCTGGCGCCGCACCGACGTCGAGGTCGACGGCGATGAGACCGCTCAGCAGGCGATCCGCTGGAACCTGTTCCACATCGCCCAGGCCACGGCCCGCACGCACGAGCACGGCGTGCCCGCGAAGGGCGTCACGGCCGGCGGCTACGACGGCCACTACTTCTGGGACAGCGAGGTCTACGTCCTCCCGTGCCTCGCCTACACCAGCCCCGACGCCGCCCGGAAGCTGCTGCGGTTCCGGTGGAAGATGCTCGGCGCGGCGCGGGACCGGGCACGCGAGCTGAGCCAGCAGGGCGCGCTCTACCCCTGGCGGACGATCAACGGCGAGGAGGCGTCGGCGTACTACGCCGCCGGCACGGCGCAGTACCACATCAACGCCGCCGTCGCGTACGCCGTCGAGCGCTACCTGTTCGCCACCGCCGACACGGACTTCCTCGCCCACGAGGGCGCCGAGATCCTCGTGGAGACGGCGCGCCTGTGGGCCGACCTCGGGTTCTGGGACCACAACGGCGCCGACCGCTTCCGCATCCAGGGCGTGACTGGACCCGACGAGTACACGACCGTCGTGAACGACAACCTGTACACGAACGTCATGGCCCGCTTCAACATGCGGTACGCGGCCTGGACCTACGAGTTCCTGGCCGAGTGGGACCCCGACGGGCACGAGGCCCTGCGGCGGCGGACGGGGGTCACCGACGAGGAGGTCGCCGAGTGGCACCGCGCCGCCAGCGCCATGTATCTGCCCTTCGACGAGGCCCTCGGCATCCACCCGCAGGACGAGAGCTTCCTCGACCGCGAGCGGTGGGACTTCGCCGGCACCCCACCCGAGAACTACCCGCTGCTCCTGCACTACCACCCCCTGGTGATCTACCGGTTCCAGGTCCTCAAGCAGGCCGACGTGGTGCTCGCCATGTACCTGCGGGGCCAGCACTTCTCGCGGGAGCAGAAGCGGCGGAACTTCGAGTACTACGACCCGATCACCACCGGAGACTCGTCGCTGTCGGCGTGTGTGCAGTCGATCGTCGCTGCCGAGGTCGGCCACGAGGACCTGGCCTTCGAGTACTTCGAGCAGTCGCTGTACCTCGACCTCGCCAACACCCACGGCAACACCGCCGACGGCGTGCACATCGCCAACGCCGGCGGCGTGTGGGCCGCGCTGGTGCACGGCTTCGCCGGCATGGCCGACACCGGGGAGCACCTCCGGTTCTGCCCCCGGCTCCCCGAGCGCTGGACGGGCATGCGGTTCCGCCTGCAGCGCCACGGGTGCTCGGTGCACGTCAGCGTCGACCCGGACGGCTGCACGGTCGAGGTGGAGGACGGCTTGGCGGTGCCCGTGCTCACGGACGACGGTGTCGTCGACCTCGTGCCCGGCACGCCGCTGCGCATCCCCCGTGACACCGGTTCCTGAACCGCCCGCCTGGCTCGACGAGCTGGACCTCCACGTCGACCCGCCCGAGCGAGGAGCTCCTCGCCCTGCTCCGCCGGGCCGCCCCGGCCGGTTCTGGGGTACCGATCCCCGCGCATGCGGGGGGATCGGTACCCCAGAACGAGGGGGTGGGAGCATCCCGCCGCCACCCGCCCTCCCTTGCGCCGGCTGCACCATTTGTTGGACGATGTCCAACAACAACCCTTCGGGCGTTCTGCCCGGGACGAGAGCAGGAGCGAGATGGCGCACGACTTCTTGTCGGACGAGTGGATGGACGCGATCGAGGCGCTGCGGGACGAGGCCCCCGAGCCGCCCGCGGCGACCAAGGACCTGGTGATCAACCTGGTCGTGCCCGACAGCCCCTTCGGGGAGCGCGAGGCCCACATGGCGGGCGGTCAGTTCGAGCGCGGGCTGCACGACGCGGCGCCGACGAAGCTCACCGTCCCCTACGAGGTGGCGAAGAAGGTGTTCATCTCCGGCGACCAGCAGGCGGCGATGCAGGCGTTCATGTCCGGTCAGATCAAGGTCGAGGGCGACATGACCAAGATCATGGCGATGCAGGCCGCTGGTGCCCCGAGCCCCGAGCAGGCGGCGTTCCAGGAGAAGATCAAGGGCCTCACGGCCTGACGGTGCGGGTCGGCGCGATCGCCGGCAGCACCTCCTCGAGCAGCAGCGGCAGGGCGCGCACCAGCACGGTGCGCGCCTGCTCGCGCGTGAGCCGCCCGCGCTCGAGCCACTCGAGCCCGACCTCCTGGACCAGTCCGCCGTAGCCGCGCACCACGGCCCGCAGCTCGGGTGAGTCGGCCTCGGTGAGCCCCAGTCCGGCGATGAGCTGCTCGGCGATGACCTCGCGCGCCTCGTCGATGATGTCGGAGACCTCGTGGTCGCCCTCGCTGCCGCCGAGCAGCGCCGCGCTCACCCAGGCCGTGCGGTTCGACTCCGCGAACGAGAGCAGACCGTCGATGGCCCGGCCCCACCCGAGGTCATCGGATGCCGCACGCGCCCGCTGCCGGGGCACGGCGTGGGTGGACGCCCGCGAGACGTCCCGCACCACCTCGAGGTACAGGGCGCGCTTCGACTCGAAGTAGTGGTGCAGCAGGCCCCGCGCGACCCCGGCGGCCTCGGCGATGTCCGTGATCGACACGTCGGCGTAGGGCCGGCGCAGGAACAGGCCGGTGGCGGCCTGCAGGATCTGGC
>DASUEE010000086.1:0-4625 GCA_036275235.1 Acidimicrobiales bacterium
ACGACGGCCGCTCCGCCACCTCCGCCGACCACCGCCGCACCCCCTCCGCCGCCGCCCCCCACCACGCAGCCACCTCCACCGCCCCCGCCCTCCGGACCCCGGCACGGCACCCGCAACACGGGCTGCGAGCAGTTCATGTACGACTCGATCAACGCCGCCCGCGGCCGGGCCGGGCGTGGCGCGCTGGCCTTCGACACCGTGATCCAGTACATCGCCGTCGACTGGTCCGACGAGATGGCAGGCAGCCAGACGCTGCGCCACAACCCGAGCTACGGCGACCAGATCGTCCGGCACCGCAACTACCGCACCGCAGGGGAGAACGTCGGCCGGGGCTACCAGCAGGGCTCCCTCTTCCAGGCGTTCATGGACTCCCCCGGCCACCGGGCGAACATCGAGTCCACCGCCTACAGCCACGTCACCGTCGGCTGCGTCACCGACCGCAACGGCCAGCTCTGGGTCACCCAGAACTTCTGGGGCGGCTGAGCGCCGCCCGTAGGCTCGGGCCATGCCAGACACGGACGACCGGCTCTACTTCCGCCAGCTCCTCGCCGGCCGCGACTTCGCCCGCGGCGACATGCTCGCCCGGCAGATGGTGAACTTCGTGTACCTCATCGGCGACCGCGAGACCGGCGAGGCCGTCGTGGTCGACCCGGCGTACGACGTGCAGGGCCTGCTCGACATCCTCGCCGAGGACGGCATGCGCCTCACCGGCGCCCTCGCCACCCACTACCACCCCGACCACGTGGGCGGGGACATGATGGGCTACACGATCCAGGGCGTGGCCGACCTGCTCACGGCGAACCCGGTGCCGATCCACGTGCAGGCCGACGAGAAGCCGTGGGTGCAGCGGGTCACCGGCGCCAGCGACCACGACATCGTCGCCCACTCCTCCGGCGACACCGTCACCGTGGGCGAGATCCCGATCCAGCTGATCCACACGCCCGGCCACACGCCGGGCAGCCAGTGCTTCCTCGTCGAGAACCGCCTGGTGGCCGGCGACACGCTGTTCCTCGAGGGGTGCGGCCGCACCGACCTGCCCGGCGGCGACGCCGGCCAGCTGTACGAGTCGCTCACGCAGAAGCTGGCCAAGGTGCCCGACGACGCCACCCTGTTCCCCGGCCACCTCTACTCGGCCGAGCCGTCGGCCTCGATGGAGCACGTGCGCCGGTTCAACATGGTCCTCCAGCCGAAGGACAAGTCGACGTTCCTGCGGATGTTCGGGAACTAGGGGCGTGGAGCGCCTCGACGGCCGGGCAGCCGTCGTCACCGGGGCGGCGAGCGGCATCGGCCTCGCCGTGGCCACCGCCCTCGCCGCCGAGGGCGTGCGGGTGCTGCTCACCGACCACGACGCCGCCGCCCTCGACGTGGCCGTCGACGGCGTGCGCGCGCTCGTGGAGGGTGCCGACGTCGACGGGATGGTGGTCGACGTGCGCGACCCCGACGCCGTCGAGGCCGCCGCCGACCGGGCCGTCGAGCGGTTCGGTGGCCTGCACATCGCCATGAGCAACGCCGGCATCGTGAACGGCGGGCCGGCGTGGGAGCTGCCGCTCGAGGAGTGGCACCGCGTGCTCGACGTGAACCTCTGGGGCGTCATCCACGGCATCCGGGCGTTCGTCCCCCGCATCCTGGCCACCGGCGAGGAGGGCCACGTGGTCAACACCGGCTCGCGGGCCTCGGTCGTGGCCCACGGAGGCCTCGGCCCGTACACCGTGGCCAAGCACGGGGTCCTCGCCCTGTCCGACGTGCTGCGCAAGGACCTCCAGGCGGCCGGCGCGCCGGTGGGCGTCAGCATCGTCATGCCGGGCGCGATCCGCACCGGCATGAACCCCCTCGGCGACATCGAGCCGGCCACCGTCGCCGCCAACGTCGTCGACGCGATCCGCACCGGCCGGCGCTACGTGTTCACCGACGACCAGGGCAACGACGGCGTCCGCCGGCGGCTCGGCGCCATCGTCGACGCCCTCGACGAGGTCCTGCCCCCGACCTGACCCCGGGTCAGCAGGCGAGGAACGGGGCGACGGCCGCCGCGGTCTCGTCGGGGTGGGTTCGGAACAGGACGTGGCCGGCGCCGTTCACCACCTCGCGCCGGAGCCGGTCGCCCCAGGCCGAGGCGAGGGCGTCGCGCAGGCGGTCGTTCACCGACGACTGCTCGGGGTCGGCCTCGACCAGCAGGACGTCACGGTCGGGGAGGTCGGGCAGCGGCCGGCACATCTCGCCGTAGGCGGCCACGACCACGACCGGCGAGAACCGCATGCGCCACCGCCCGTCGTCCTCGACCAGGTTGTGGTCGATCTCGGGCTGCAGGTCGGGCAGGGATGCCTCGGTCGGGAACCACGAGCTGATCTCCTCGACCGCGTCCTCACGCGTCGTCCACCCGGGGTCGCGGGCGTACTCCAGGGCGCCGGCCTCGGCGCGGGCCGGGTCGAGCAGCGAGGCCGGGTCGAGCAGGACGAGCCGGCCCACGCGATCGGGGGCCAGTGCCGAGAGGTGCAGCGCCACGTGCCCGCCGAAGGAGTGGCCGACCACGTCGGCGGTCTCCACGTCGTGGTCGTCGAGCACGCGGAGGAGGTCGGCGACGTGGTCCTCGGTGCGCCACGGCGGCAGCGAGGGCGACCGTCCGTGCCCCCGCAGGTCCGGGCAGAGCCAGCGGCGGCCCGGCGCGCTGGCGGCGAGGCGCTGGAAGCGGGCGCCGAAGGCGGTGATGCCGTGGATGGCCAGGACGGGCTCGCCCGCCGGGTCGCCGTAGGCCTCGAGGTGCAGGGGTTCGGTCACGGGAGCCGTCCTACCCGGTCGGCGGCAGGATCTGTCGTCGATGGGTCCGCCCACGCCTGACCGGAGGGACGAGGGATCCGAGGGGCTACAGGACCAGCTCGAGCAGCCCGCCGCCGGTGAGGGCGATGACCAGGGTCGGCGGGATCAGGCCCACGAACGTGGCGCTGAGGATGGTCCGCATGGGCATGCGCGTGAGCCCGCACAGCCAGTCGACCGGCTGCATGAGGAAGGTGACGCTGCGCAGGGCCGCCACGGCCCAGAAGCCCTGCTCGCACAGCCGGGCCTCCAGGTGCTGCAGCCGGGACGGCAGGCGGCGGACCAGCGCGTCGCGGCCGAGGCGCCGGGCGCCCACGACGCCGATGGCGCTGGCCACGAACCCGCCCACGAGCGAGAGCGCCACGCCGCCGACGGTGCCGAAGAGCGTGGTGGCGGGGATGACGAAGAGCAGGCCCGGCACGTTCAGCGGGACGAGCAGGACCATGAGGCCGAGGAAGACCACCGGGGCCCACACGCCGGCGGACTCCACGGTGCTTCGCAGCTCGTCCTGGTCGGTGAACCGGCTGAGCAGCCCGGACGAGGCCACGGCGTACACGACGGCGGCCACGGCGAGCACCGCGGCGGCGCGCAGCACCCAGCGACGCGGGTGCGCGGAGGTCCTGCCCCCGGTCGGCGTGGCGACCTCCATGGGCCCACCTTCGCCGTGGCGGGCAGCGGTTCCTCCCGTACGGTGCCCGTCGTGAGGACCCGACGATGAGCGAGGACATCCTCGACGTGGACCTGCTGGCCTTCGAGCAGGGCGACGACGCCACCCGCCGCGCCGTGGTCGACGGCGTCATGCGCAGCCTGGCCACCGGCTTCGTGTACCTGCGCACCGACCTGTCCGAGGCGATGCTCGACGACGCCTACGGCATGCTGCGCCAGTTCTTCGAGCTCCCCCAGGAGCGCAAGGACCGCTGGATCGCGGCCGGCACGCACGGGCAGGCCGGCTACACCGGGCTCCTGGTCGAGACGGCGGCCACGTCCGAGGTGCCCGACTGGAAGGAGATGCTCAACTGGGGCCCGACGGTCCCCGAAGGGCACCCGATGCGGCGCAAGTACCCGCACCGGTTCCACGAGCCGCTGCTCCCCGAGGCCGACGTCCCCGGCATCACGGCCGTGCTCACCGAGTTCCACGAGCGGGTGTTCGACACCCAGCGCCGCTTCCTGCGGATCATCGCCCTCGGCCTCGGCGCCCACGAGCGCCTCTTCGACGGTCTGCTGCAGGACGGTCCCGTGCTGAACCGGGCGATCCGCTACCCACCCATGTCGTCGGCGCCCGACGCGCCCCACGAGTGGGCCGGCGCCCACGCCGACATCAACCTCACCACCGTGCTCCCCCGGGCCACCGAACGGGGTCTCCAGGTGCGCACGAAGGCGGCCACCGAGGACGATGCCGCCGTGTGGGTCGACGCCGCGCCGCCCGACGGGCATGTGATCCTCAACACCGGGATCATGCTGGAGCGGCTGTCGAACGGGATCATCCCGTCGGGCTTCCACCGGGTGGTGGCCGACCCCGACCACGACGGCGAGCGCTACTCGGTGGTGCAGTTCTGCCACCCGACGCCGTGGACGATCCTGGCGCCGCTGCCCTCGACGGTGACGCCGGAGCACCCGCAGCGCTACGCCGGGATCGAGGCCGCCGACCTCCTCGACCAGGTGCTCTACGAGATCATCCTGGTCGAGGACGCCAGACGTATCACCGACTAGCTGTTGACGGCGTCCTTGAAGGACTTGCCGACCTTCACCTTCGGGACGTCGGCCGCCGCGATCTGCAGGGCCTCGCCCGTCTGGGGGTTCTTGCCCGTGCGGGCGGC
>DASUEE010000087.1:0-2528 GCA_036275235.1 Acidimicrobiales bacterium
TCGCGCTCGGCGAGCGGGACGGACAGCAGCGCCCGCAACCTGGCGTCGCGCTCGTCGTCGTCGGGCGACCCCGGACCCGCGCCGGGGCGTCCCTCGCTCACGTGGGCCCACGGTAGAGGTGGCGCTCGCGGATGCACGAGATGACGGCGGGGGGCAGCAGGTAGTCGAGCGGACGGCCGTCGGCCACGCGGTCGCGCAGGTCGGTGGAGGACACCTCCAGGCGGGGCACCTGCACGTGCGTGAACCGCCAGCCCTCCGGCGCCACCGGCGGCGGCTCACCGGGACGGTCGACCACCACGATCTCGGCGAGCCGCCGCACCTCCTCGACCCGCTCCCAGGTCCCCAGGCCCGCCGCAGCGTCGGCGCCGAGGACCACGAAGAGCTCGACGTCCGGATCCGCTTCGCGGAGCGCCGAGAGCGTGTCGGCCGTGTAGCTGTGGCCGCCGCGAGCGATCTCGACGTCGGAGGCCTCGAGCCCCTCGGCGTCGCCCACCGCGGCGCGCACCATGGCGAGGCGGTCAGCGGCCGGGGAGATCGTGCGGGTGCCCAGCTTCTGCCACGGCAGGTTGGCCACGACCAGCAGCACCCGGTCGAGACCGAGGGCGTGGCGGACGTTCACCGCCGTGACGAGGTGTCCCACGTGGGGCGGATCGAAGGTTCCCCCGAAGACCCCGACTCGCGCCGCCATCCGGGCGACGATATCCATCCGCCCTGCGGCCCCCCGGTGCACCAGACTCGTCGACTCCCCGATCGGGACCCCTCGACCCCGCCCGCACCCGGAATGTTCTGCTGGTCACGGCCGTTGGGTACCGACGAACGGACGTACGCAGGGGTGATCCCCCACTCCTGTGACCGGAGTCACCAGCCCGGTCGGAATCCGCCGCCCTCCACCACCGTTGGAACGTGTGTCATGAGCGACTCTGTTGGACAGTACCTGAACGAGATCGGGATGGTTCCCCTCCTCACCGCCGAGGAGGAGCGCCAGCTCTCGCAGATCATCGAGCGGGGCCGCGAGGCCCAGGAGCTCGTTGATGCCGGCGAGAAGAAGACCCGTGAGCTGCGCCGCGCCATCGCCGACGCGGCGGCGGCCAAGGACCGGTTCATCCGGGCCAACCTCCGCCTCGTCGTGTCCATCGCCCGGCGCTACCCGCTGCCCCCGTCGATGGAGCTGCTCGACCTCATCCAGGAGGGCAACCTCGGCCTCGAGCACGCGGTCGACAAGTTCGACTGGCGCAAGGGCTTCAAGTTCTCCACCTACGCCACGTTCTGGATCCGCCAGGCCATCGGCCGGGCGCTCGACCAGAAGGCCAGCCTCGTGCGCCTCCCCGGTGACCGCTCCGCCAGCCTGCGGGCTGCGCTGCGCCACGCCTCGGGCGAGGGCGGCGAGCTCGACGACGAGCACGCCCGCCTCCACCGCCTCACCACCCCGACCTCGCTCGACCGCACGGTCGGCGACGAGGCCGACGGCTCCGAGCTGATCGACCTCCTGGCCGACGGCAAGCCCGGTCCGGAGACCCTCACCATCCAGGCCGACGAGGACGCCTTCGTCACCGGCCTGCTCGACGTGCTCGAGCCCCGGGCCCGCTACGCCGTCGAGCAGCGCTTCGGCCTGAACGACGGCCGCACCCGCAGCTACCGCGAGGTGGGCGAGGAGCTCGGCGTCACCGCGGAAGCGGCCCGCCGCCTCGTCAAGCGAGCCGTGGGCACCGTCCGCGAAGAGGCCGGCACCCGCGGCGCCGCCTGAGCACAGCCCACCACAGCACCCCCGCAGGCGCGCGACCCATCCCCTCCCCCGGGGTTGCGCGATCTGCAGCGTTCGGACCGCTTCCCCCGGCGGTCCGAACTGCTTTTCGCCCAGCGATGACGACGTGGAAGGCTTGTCGACCGTGAGCACGTGGACCCCGACCTCCTGGCGGACGAAGCCCGTCGAGCAGCAGCCCGAGTGGCCCGACGAGGGTGCGCTCGAAGGGGTCCTCAAGGAGCTGGCGACGTACCCGCCGCTGGTGTTCGCGGGCGAGGCGAGGGATCTCACCAGCCAGCTCGCCCAGGTGGCTGCGGGCGAGGCGTTCCTGCTCCAGGCCGGGGACTGCGCCGAGTCGTTCGACTCGTTCTCCGCCGACGCCATCCGGGACAAGCTCAAGGTCATCCTGCAGATGGCCGTGGTCCTGACCTACTCCTCGGGCGTGCCCACGGTGAAGGTCGGCCGCATCGCCGGCCAGTTCGCCAAGCCCCGCTCGAGCGCCACCGAGACCGTCGAGGGCGAGGAGCTGCCCTCCTTCCGGGGCCACATCGTGAACGACATCGGCTTCACCTCGGCGTCCCGCCAGGCCGACCCCGGTCGCCTCCTGCAGGCGTACCACCAGTCGAGCGCCACCTTGAACCTGCTTCGGGCGTTCACGAAGGGCGGCTTCGCCGACCTGACCCGGGTGCACCAGTGGAACCAGGAGTTCGTGGCGTCCTCCCGGGAGGGCGAGCGCTACGAGCGCCTGGCCGACGACATCGAGCGCACCCTGCGGTTCATGCGGGCG
>DASUEE010000088.1:0-8061 GCA_036275235.1 Acidimicrobiales bacterium
GTCCCTCGACGAGGTGCTGCACAGCGTCGAGGTTCCCGAGCACCTCACCACGAAGCCGTACCTGCGCCCGGTCTACGACCACCCGCAGTTCCTCGTGCGCAACGTGTGGCGGCGCTACGGGGGCTGGTACGACGGCGAGCCCGACAACCTGCTGCCAGCGCCACGTGCGCAGCAGGCCGCGGAGTGGGTCGCCCTCGCGGGTGGCGTCGGGGCCGTCCTCGACCGCGTGCGCGAGCTGGTGGGCGCCGGCGACCTCCGCCTGGCCTGCCACCTGCTCGAGTTCGCCGTGCTCGCCGAGCCCGGTTCGCGCGAGGCGCACGAGGTGCGCGCCGAGGTGTACCGGGCCCGCTCCGCGCAGCAGGAGTCGTCGATGGCCCGCAACATCCTCGGCCACGCCGCCCTCTCCTCCGAGCACGGCGTCCGCGACCATGCCGGCCAGTACTGACTCCTGGCGTTCTTGTCATGGAATCGGGGGCCTGGAGCCCCGATTCCATGACAAGAACGGAGAGGGGGGTGACATGCTCGGGTGATGGGGAACCACGGAGACTTCCAGGTCGGCATCTACCTCGACGGGATGCTGGGCGGCACGACGCCCGAGCTCACGACGAACCTGGCGCGGATCGAGGAGCAGGCTCGCGAGGTGCTGGCGCCGGAGGCGATGGGCTACATCGTCCCGAGCGCCGGCGACGGGGCGACGACCCGCGCGAACCGGGAGGCGTTCGACCGGTGGCGCATCGTGCCGCGGATGCTGCGCGGCGCCGTGGAGCGCGACCTCTCCTGCGCGGTGCTCGGCACCGAGATGGCGGCGCCGGTGCTCATCGCACCCGTGGGCGTGCAGACCCTCGCCCACCCCGAAGGCGAGCTGGCGACGGCCCGGGCGGCAGCGGCGCTGGGCCTGACCTACATCCACTCGACGGCGGCGTCGCACGACTTCGAGCAGGTCGCCGAGGCCAGCGGCGAGGGCGACCGCTGGTACCAGCTGTACTACCCGACCGACCTGGACGTGTGCGCCAGCTTCCTCGAGCGGGCGGAGGCGAGCGGGTACACGACCCTGGTCGTCACGCTCGACACGACGCTGCTGGGCTGGCGGCCTGCGGACCTCGACCGTGGGTTCCTCCCGTTCCTCGCCGGCGAGGGGGTGGCGAACTACCGGTCGGATCCGGCCTTCCGATCGCGCCTGGAGAAGACCCCGGAGGAGGATCCGGGGGCGGCCACGTTCCTGTGGGCGGGCATGTTCCCGAACCCCGGGCTGGGCCTCGACGACCTCCCGTTCCTCCGGGAGCGCTGGGACGGTCCCATCGTGCTCAAGGGCATCGTCCATCCCGACGACGCGCGAGCGGCGGTCGACGCCGGCGTCGAAGGGATCGTCGTCTCGAACCACGGTGGCCGCCAGGTCGACGGCGCGGTGGGGGCGCTCGACGCCCTGCCGGGCGTGGTCGATGCGGTCGGCGACCGGGCCAGCGTGCTGTTCGACTCCGGCGTGCGCACCGGCACGGATGTGATCAAGGCACTCGCGCTCGGCGCCGACGCCGTGTTGCTCGGTCGGCCGTTCCTCTACGGCCTCGCGCTCGCCGGGCAGGCCGGCGTCGAGCACGTGCTCCGCTGCCTGCTGGCCGAGCTCGACCTCGCGCTCACGCTGGCCGGCTACCCGGACCCGGCATCGTTGTCGCCGGAGGTCCTCGAGCGCTGGTGAGCCCCGAGCGGGGACGAGGTCAGCGGACGGCGGCGAGGGCTGCGTCGCAGAGCTGGACCAGCTCGTCGCGCTCGGCGTCGTCGAGGGCGGCGTAGGCCGGCGCGATGCGGCGGTTCGTCTCGGCTTCGGCCTGGTCGTGGCGCTGGCGGTGGTCGTCACCGACCTCGGGCCCGTCGGCCGTCCAGCCGAACAGCGGCGCCATCGCCGGGGACTTCACGAGCACGGCCTCGGCGGGCTGCAGGCCGGCGTCGGCGACGGCCGCCACGTGGATCTCGTTGCGCAACTCGCGCAGCACGTGGAACCGGTGCAGGGCCAGCGCCTTGTCGCTGCGGTCCGTGGGCTCGGGTGCCTTCCGCCACGCGCCGAACAGCGGCAGGCCGTCGTCGGGGGCGCCGGCCACGACCTTCCCGACGAGCTCGGCGGCCCGGGCCCAGTCGACGCCGTCGCCGAGGTGCTCGTCGGCCCAGTCGTATGCGCAGGCCATGAACGCGTCGCTGGCCTGCTCCGGCGGCATGACGCCGGCCGCCTGCTCCCACCAGCCCCTGACGGTGCCGGGCTCCATGAACCCGAAGCACGAGGTCACCTGCTCCGCCGGCACCGCCCCGAGCACCCCGGCCCGGCCGGCGGCGTAGAAGTCGAGCCCGCTGAAGCCCTGCTCCGCGCCCGCGGCGTACGTCGCGCCGTCGAGCATGAAGAAGCTGGCGAGGCCGCTGACCGCGGCGGTGGTCCGTGCTGCGCACTCCTCGGGTGTCATGGGCGCGGAACGTAGTGCCCCGCGACCCTGACGTCGCAGCCGCGGTGCGTCAGTCGGCGGCGGGGAGCGAGAACGTGAAGGTGGAGCCCTCGCCGAGCGTGCTCTCCAGCTCGAGGCCGCCGCTCTGCAGCTGGGCGTAGCGACGGGCGACGTTGAGGCCGACGCCGGCGCCCCGCCGGTCGGCCGAGGCGGGCGCCGACTGGAAGAAGCTCTGGAAGACCCGGCGGTGGTCCTCAGGCGCGATGCCGATGCCCTGGTCGCGCACGTGGATGTGCACCTGGTCCCCGGCGCGCTCCGCCTCGATCTCGATGCGGGTCCCGGCGTTCGAGTACTTGGCGGCGTTCGTCAGCAGGTTCCGCAGCACGTGCCCGAAGGCGTACCGGTCGCCCATGGCGCGCAGGCCACCTGTCCGGACCACCACCTCGTGATCCCGCAGCTGCAGCTCGAGCTGGTCGACCATCTCGTGCACGGCGTCGTCCACCGACAGCGGCTCCAACCGGACCTCGACGCGACCCGCCTGCAGCCGGGAGAAGTCGAGCAGCTGCTCGATCATCGTCTCCATCGACGAGGCGTTGACGACGATGCGATCGAGCAGCTGCTGCCGGGCCTCCTCGTCGAGCGCGGGGCCCTGCTGGCGGAGCACCTCGCTGAACCCGCGCACGGCGGTGAGCGGCGTCCGCAGCTCGTGGGACACCGTGGCCAGGAAGCTGTCCTTGAGCCGGTCGGCCTCACGCAGGCGGATCATCTCCTGGCGGTCGGCCTCGCGCAGGCGAGCGAGCTCACCCGAGCGGTCGCGCTGGTCGGTGATGTCGCGCAACGTGCAGACGAGGCCCTCGACGTCGGGGTCCTCGAGGCGGTTCACCACCGCCGCCTCCACCCATCGCCACCCGAAGCGGGCGTGGTGCAGGCGAAGGGTCGCGACGCTGCGCCCGTTCGGGGTGGCAGTGGCCTCGGCGATCGCCGCGACGACGCCGTCGACGTCGTCGGGGTGCATGTCGTTGAACGCGTTCTCGCCGACGTTCGTGTAGGCGGGAGCATCGACGAACCGCTCGATGCCCGGGCTCGTCCAGGTCACGGTGAGGTCGGGCCCGAGGATGACGATGACGTCGTCGATGTTCTCGACCAGCGACTCGAGCCGGCGCCGGTGCCCCTCGTTCTCCGCGTCGCGGCGCACCCGGTCGGAGACGTCACGCAGCGACACGACCCGGCCTTCTGCGTCGGGCAGCGTCACCGCCCCGGCCACCACCACCTCGACGTGGCGCCAGTCGCCGTGGGCCATCCGCAGCCGGATGACGAACGTTTCGACGGGCTCGCCGAGGAGCACCCCGCGCTCGAACGCCTCGAGCACCAGGTCCTGGTCGTCGGGGTGGACGAACTCGAACATGTGGGCGCCGTTGGCATCGGAGCCGAAGAGCCCGGTGATGCGACCGGCGGCGGGGTTCGAGAACCGCACGCGACCCTGGTGGTCGATCACGGTGATGATGTCGCTGGCGGAGTCGAGCATCGCCTCCAGGCGAGCCACGTGCTCGGGGTCGACGGGTCGCTCCAGTGGCGCGCGGAAGCTGACGAGCACCTCGTCGCGCGACGGATCGCTGGCCCGCGTGGCGACGGCGGACACGGAGAGCAGGGCTCGCGTGGTGCCGATCTCGAGCGTGAGCGTCCGTTCCTCGCCCGGCGCCAGCGAATCGAGCGGCGGATCGCCCAGGCCTCTCGCCAGCCGGCGCAGCTCGGCGTCCTCGTCCTCGGCCAGGTCCGTCTCGTGCACGAGTGCGAGCGCCGGGGCGTTCGCCCACAGGACCTCGCCACGGCACCAGACCAAGGCGGCGACGCCGTGGTGCTCGAACATCCGCGAGACGAGGTGCGCGCCCGCCGTCGCCGGACCCGACAGCCACGTCGCGTCGTCCACCTCGTCCTCCTGCAGCCCGCCCCCGCCCCGCATGGTCCCCATGTTCGCGCCCGCGCCGCTCCGCAGCGCTGTCGGAGCGCCGCGGAGCCCGTCCGGTGGCCGGCGCCCGTGTGCCACGCTGGCCGGGACGCACCGGAGGGACCCGGTGCCGGAGCACAGGGGGATCGCACCGTGGATGCAGCGAAGGCAGGCGGAGGACCGGCCACCGAGGTCGACGTCGTCGTGGTGGGGGCCGGCTTCGCCGGCATGTACCTGCTGCACCGCATGCGGGAGGAGGGGTTCTCCTGCGTGGTGGTCGAAGCCGCGGACGACGTCGGCGGGACGTGGTACTGGAACCGCTACCCGGGCGCCCGCTGCGACATCCCCACCGTCGACTACTCCTACAGCTTCGACCCGGCCCTCGAGCAGGAGTGGACGTGGTCGGAGAAGTACGCCACCCAGCCCGAGATCCTCCGGTACGCGCAGTTCGTGGCAGATCGCTACGACCTGCGTCGCGACATCCGCTTCGGGACGCGGGTCGACGCGGCGACGTGGGACGAGGCCACCAGCCGGTGGCACGTCCGCACGGAGGCCGGCGACGAGGTGGTGTGCCGGTGGTACGTCATGGCCACCGGGTGCCTGTCGATGCCGAAGGTCCCCGACGTCGAGGGCGCCGAGCGCTTCCAGGGCGACGTGTACTGGACGAGCCGCTGGCCCCACGACGGCGTCGACTTCACCGGCAAGCGCGTCGCGGTGATCGGCACCGGCTCGTCGGGGATCCAGTCGATCCCGCTGATCGCCGAGCAGGCCGCCCAGCTCACGGTGTTCCAGCGGACCCCGAACTTCTCGATCCCCGCCCACAACGGTCCGGTGCCCGCCGACACCGTCGCCGAGTTCGAGGCCGATCGCGATGCGTACCGCGAGGGGGCGAGGTGGTCCCGGGGCGGCATCCCCGGCGAGCCCACCGAGCTGAGCGCCCTGCTCGTCGACGACGAGACCCGCCGGCAGCGCCTCGACGCGGCGTGGGAGCGCGGCGAGCTGTTCGAGATCATCGGGGTCTTCAACGACGTCCTCGTCAACCCCGCCGCCAACGAGGTGGTCGCCGAGTACATCCGCGACCGCATCCGCGAGATCGTCGACGACCCCGAGACCGCCGAGGCGCTCTGCCCGTCGGACCACCCCTTCGCCACGAAGCGGCCCTGCCTCGACACCGGCTACTACGCCACGTTCAACCGGCCGAACGTGCGCCTGGTCGACATCCGGGAGCACCCGATCAACACGGTGACCGAGACCGGCATCGAGACGGTGGACGAGACCCTCGAGTTCGACGCCATCGTCTACGCCACCGGGTTCGACGCCATGACGGGCGCCCTCGTCTCGGTCGACATCCGTGGCCGCGACGGCGTGACCCTCGCCCAGAAGTGGGCCGATGGTCCGGTGACCTACCTGGGCCTCACCAGCGTCGGCTTCCCGAACCTGTTCATGGTCACCGGTCCCGGAAGCCCCTCGGTGCTGTCGAACATGATGGTCTCGATCGAGCAGCACGTGGATTGGATCACCGACGTCCTCGTCGACCACCGCGCCAACGGCGTCGAGGTCATGGAGCCGACGCCCACCGCCGAGGCCGGGTGGGTGCAGCACGTGAACGACTACGCCGACATCACGCTCTACCCGACGGCGAACTCCTGGTACATGGGTGCGAACGTGCCCGGGAAGCCCCGGGTCTTCCTGCCGTACGTGGGCGGTGTCGACCGCTACCGGCAGGTGTGCATCGACGTCGTCGAACAGGGCTACCTCGGCTTCCGGCTCGACGGCCCCGGGGGTGTGCGCTGCAACGACGGCATCATCCGACGCGTGCAGCCGGACGTCACGATCCTGCTCGAGACCATGGCGGAGCTGGGGGTGCCGGCGATCGAAGACCTCTCGCCGCAGGACGCTCGCGCCTTCATGGTGGCGTCCGCCGCCGCCCGCCCGCCCGGCCCGATGGTGGGGGAGGTGGTCGGCGGGGTGCTCCCCGGTGCCGACGGCAGCGACCGTCCGTACCGGCTCTACCGGCCCGACACCCCCGGCCCGCACCCGGTCGTCGCGTACTTCCACGGCGGCGGGTGGGTGCTCGGCAGCTGCGACTCCGACGACCCGTTCTGCCGCGTCCTGTGCACCCGTGCCGACGCCGTGGTCGTCTCGGTCGACTACCGGCACGCACCCGAGGCTCGGTTCCCCGCCGCCGCCGAGGACGGGTTCGCGGCCCTGCGCTGGATCGGTGAGCACGCGATCGAGCTGGGCGGCATCCCCGGCGAGCTGGCGGTGTGCGGCTGGAGCGCCGGTGGCAACGTCGCCGCGGTCGCCGCGCAGGAGGCACGCGACGCAGGCGGGCCGGCGTTGACCGCCCAGATCCTCGTCAACCCGGTGACCGACAGCGACATGACCCGGGCCAGCTACGCCGAGAACGCCGAGGGCTACCTGCTCACCCGTCGCTTGATGGAGTGGTTCTGGGGTCACTACGCCGACCCGGCCGACCGCACCGACCCCCGGGCGGCGCCGATCCGTGGCGACCTGCACGGGCTGCCGCCGACCCTCGTCGTGACCTGCGAGCTCGACCCGCTCCGCGACGAGGGGATCGCGTACGTGGAGGCGCTGCAGGACGCAGGTGTCGACGCGCGCCACCTCCCCGGTCGCGGTCAGATCCACACCTCGATCACGGCGGTGGACGTGATCATCTCCGCAGGCGACCTGCGCGACGAGATCGGGCGCGAGCTCGGCCGGATGGTGCGTCGGGGGGTCCCGGTGGCCTGAGGGCCGCCTCGCTCAGGCGAGCTCGACGCGGCTGCCGCCGCGGCGCTTCGCCTCGTACATGGCGGCGTCGGCGCGGCCGACGAGCCCTTCGACGTCGTCGGAGGGGTCGGAGAGGGCCACACCCACCGAGACGCCGAGCTCGACGGTGCTGCCCCGGATGGCGAACGGGTCGCGCACCGCGGCCACGAGCCGGTTCCCCAGCTCGCGTGCGGTGGTCGCGTCGGTGTGCTCCACGAGCACGGCGAACTCGTCGCCGCCGTGGCGGGCCACGAGGTCCTCGGGGCGGAGGGCGGCGCTGATCCGGGCGGCGACCTGGCGCAGGACGTCGTCGCCGGCGGCGTGACCGAGCCGGTCGTTCACCGGCTTGAAGCCGTCGAGGTCGAGGAAGAGCACGGCGGCAGGATGTCCCTCGACGCGGCGGCTGAGCGCCCGCTCGAGCGTGGTCTCGAACAGCGCCCGCGTCGCGACGCCGGTGACGTCGTCGGTGAGCGCGCTGTCGGCCGCCGCGGCGAGCGCCCGGACCTCGGTGACGTCGGTGGCCGAGGCGTGCCAGCCGATCCACTCCTCACCGTCGACGACGGGCTCGAACTCGAGCTCGATGCAGCAGGTCCGCTCGTCGCGGTCGATGGTGGTGAGCGTCGTGCGGAACGCCTCCGGCCGGCCGAAGCGCTCGAGGAGGGCGGCGCGCTCCTCACCGGGGGAGTCGCGCAGCCACCGCAGGCCGAGCTCGGCGCCGACGGGTCGGCCGCGGATCTCCTCCCAGCGATCGTTGACGCTCAGCAGCTCGCCGTTGCACGTGAGCTCGAGGTGGGCGACAGGGGACTGGGCCATGCGCAGCTGCAGGCGGCGCTCGTCGGTGATGTCCCGGTGGGTGAGCACCGCCGCCACGCCCGGGATGCCGGCGATGGTGCGGACCCGGGAGCGGTACCACTGCCA
>DASUEE010000089.1:0-2462 GCA_036275235.1 Acidimicrobiales bacterium
CCTCGAGCAGAACGAGCTCCCGCCCTCGGGCCTCGAGCGGCTCGTCCACGAGCAGCAGTAGCCAGCGGCGCGATGGGCGAGACCTACGAGTCCTCCGGCGTCTCCATCGACGCAGGCGAGGAAGCCGTCCGGCGGATCAAGGACAAGGTCCGCTCCACGTACCGGCCCGAGGTCATCGGCGACATCGGCGGCTTCGGCGGGCTGTTCCAGTTCCCGAGCCACCGCTACCGGCACCCGGTGCTCGTGTCGTCCACCGACGGCGTCGGCACCAAGGCCATGGTCGCCCAGCGAGCCGGGGTGTTCGAGAGCATCGGCGTCGACCTCGTCGCCATGTGCGTCGACGACATCGCCTGCGCCGGCGCCGAGCCGCTGTTCTTCCTCGACTACATCGCCGTCGGCCGCCTCGACCCCGACCACATCGAGCAGCTCGTCGCCGGCGTGGCCAAGGGCTGCCGGGAGGCCGGCTGCGCCCTCATCGGTGGCGAGATGGCCGAGCACCCCGGCGCGATGGAGCCCGGCGAGTTCGACCTGGTCGGCTTCGCCGTCGGCGTCGCCGAGCGCGACCGCATCCTCGACGGCTCGGGCATCGAGCCGGGCGACGCGCTCATCGGCCTGCCCTCCCCGAACCTTCGCTCGAACGGCTACTCGCTCGCCCGCCGCGTCCTCTTCGACGTGGCCGGCCGGTCCCTCGACAGCCCGGCCTGGGAGGGCGCCCACCACAGCCTCGGCGAGGAGCTGCTCTCGCCGTCGGTGATCTACGCGCCCGCCATCGCAGCCCTGCTGCGCGTCGTCGACGTGCGGGCGGTCGCCCACATCACCGGCGGGGGCATCCCCGGCAACCTCAACCGCGTGCTCACCGAGTCCCTCGACGCGGTCGTCGACCGCGGCGCCTGGGAACCGCCGAGGATCTTCACCGAGATCCAGCGGCTCGGGCAGGTGGGAGACGACGAGATGGCCAAGGTCTTCAACATGGGGATCGGCATGGTCGCCGTCGTGCCCGCCGACGAGGTCTACGCCTCGCTGGACGCGCTCCGCACGGCCGGGCACCGCGCCGTGCAGATCGGCCAGGTCGAGCCCGGGTCGGGTCGGGTCCGCTACGCGTGAAGGCGGTGGAGGGCGTCGACGGGCGCCGTGTCGTGCGCACCGCCGCGTGGGTGCTGCTGTTCGCCGCCCTGGGGGCGGCGGCCGCCTCGTGGTTCACGCCGACCCCGGACCTCGACGGCGACGCCGCCGCCCAGCTCGCCAGGGATGCGCTCGCGGAGGCCGAGGTCGACGTCGACCGCGTCGGGACCCGTCGAGCCGCCGAGCACCGCACCGAAGGGGGCGACGCGGTCGACGTGTGGATCGTCGAGGCCCTGGCCCGGGTGGACGGCGAGCAGGAGCGCCTCGAGCTGCGGGTGCAGCGGTCGGCGGGCCGGTTCGTCTACGTCGACGACCGCATCGGTCCCGACGACGCCGAACGCCTCCTCACCGACGAGCAGTTCGAGGCCCTGGGGGCGCACCGCGACGACTCCCTCGCCGACCGGTGGGCGCTGCGCAACGGCCTCGGCGTGCTCAGCGCCTTCGTGATCGCCGGGGTCAGCTACGTGATCGCCACCCGGTCCGAACGCCTCGGGAGCCCTGCATGACCGAACCCGCCGTCCCCCCGGACGCCCACGCCGCGCTCGTCGCCCACCTGCGGGCGCACTCGGTGCGCGAGGGCGACTTCACCCTCAAGTCCGGCAAGCGCACGAACTGGTTCTGCGACTCCAAGCAGACGACGTGCCGGCCCGACGGCATCCTTCTCGTCGCCGACGCGGCGCTGGCGATCATCCCCGACGACGTCACCGCGATCGGCGGGCTCACGATGGGCGCCGACGCCGTGGCCTTCGGCGTCGCCGCCATCGCCGCCACCCGGGGCCGGGAGCTGCGCTCGTTCAGCGTGCGCAAGGAGGTCAAGGACCACGGCGGCGGCGGCCGGGTGGCAGGGGCGCTGCAGGCCGGCGACCGGGTCGTGATCGTGGAGGACACGGTCACCCGCGGCGTGTCGATGCTCGAGGCCGCCGACGTCATCGCCGACGAGGTCGGGGCCGAGGCCGTGCTGCTCGTGCCGGTCGTCGACCGGGGCGGGACCGTCACCGCGCTCGCCGCTGAGCGTGGGCTCCCCGTCCGGGCGCTGGTGACCGCGCCCGACCTGGGCTTCGACTACGAGGGGCCGGTGTAGAGCGACTTCACCGGGATGCCGGGCAGCTCGGCCCGGTCGGCGAGGTGCCAGTGCAGCTCGACCAGCCCGTGCAGCGCGAGCAGCGCGGCGCCGACGAGCCCGGTGGAGGCGTCGGCGCCGAGGGCGAGGCCGACGACGACGCTGGGGTGGGTGAGCGCGAACCCGACGCGCACCCGCGAACGGGACGCGGCGTCGGCGAGGGTGGCGGGGCTGGCAGGCACGGGGGCGTGCGTACCCGGGCCGGCGGGCGTCCAGAACC
>DASUEE010000090.1:0-2105 GCA_036275235.1 Acidimicrobiales bacterium
CATCCAGACCACGGTCCAGACGCCGAGCACGAGCGCCGCGATGCGGACGCCCTCCCACGGGATGAGCACGTGGATGAGCGGCAGCTCGGCCACGGAGGCGAAGATCCACAGCGACATCACGGGCGTGACCGCCTGGGCGTAACCGACCGGCTCCGACCCGGCGGGAACCGAGGGCCGGCGGAACGCCCAGCGCAGGAGGTTGCGGTACATCGCGACCTCGACGACGAGGGCGTGCCACACCCAGCCGGGGAGCCGCCGCAGCACGTCGCTCACGGCGCCACGCTCCCCCGGCCCGCCAGGTCCTCGGCGACCAATCGCGCGAGCCGGTCACGCACGTCGGCGAGCCCGGCGACCAGGCCGGCGAGGCGCTGGGCGGGCAGGTCTCCGAAGAGCCCCTCGGCCAGCTGCGCCTTGCCGGTCGCCATCTCGTCCGCGATCCGCGCCCCGGCGTCGGTGAAGGTGACCAGCGTGGAGCGGCGGTCGGTCGGGTGTGGCCGTCGGGCCACGAGGCCGGACGACTCCAGGCCGTCGACCAGCCCCGTCACGGTCCTCGGGGTGACGCGCAGCGCGTCGGCCAGCTCTCGCTGCGAGGTCGGCCCGTGCTGCTGCAGCAGCCACAGCAGGTGGGCGCGGGCCGGGGTGAGCCCGTCGCGCTCGAACGCCCGTCGCATGTCGTCGGCGAGCAGCGTGGTGACCTCGAGCACGAGGTCGAGAGCCTGCTCCTGTCGGGCGTCCATGTAGTGAGGCTACCTCACTATGTGGTCGGCTCTGGATCGGGTCAGAGGACGTCCGTGAGCCTCTCGCCCCGTCGCTCCGGCACGCCCCACGTCGCCACGGCCGCCACCCCGAAGAAGCTCGCGAACACCGCGAACAGCAGGCCGTTGCCGTCGCCCACCTCGAGCAGCCAGGGCACCGACAACGGCGCCAGGATCGAGGCGATGCGTCCGAAGCCGGCGGCCCAGCCGGTGCCGGTGGCGCGCAGCTCCGTCGGGTACACCTCAGGAGACAGCGCGTAGAGAGCACCCCAGGCGCCGAGGTTGAAGAAGGAGAGCGCCATCCCCCACCCGAGGATCTCCGCCTCGGTGCCGGCGTTGCCGAACATCAGCGCCGCGCCGGCCGAGCCGAGCAGGAACGTCGAGAGGGTCGGGCGTCGACCCCACACCTCGACGAGCACCGCCGCGGCGGCGTAGCCGGGCAGCTGCGCCAGCGTGATGACCAGCGTGAACCCGAACGACCGGACGAGGTCCATGCCGGAGGCGACGAGGATCGTGGGGATCCAGATGAACGCCCCGTAGTAGGCGAAGTTGACGCCGAACCACACGACCCACAACGACGCCGTACGCCGCCGCACCCCGCTGCCCCACAGGGCTCCGGGACCCGGCAGGTCTCCCCCGGACCTCGCCGGCGCCGCGGTCCGGGGCGGAGGCTCGACCCCGGCCGCCTCCTCGAACGACCGGACGGTGCGCTCCGCCTCGTCGACCCGCCCCCGCCGCTCCAGGAACCGCACGGACTCGGGCAGTCCGAAGCGGACGACCGCGGAGTACAGCGCGGGTACGGCGCCCAGGGCGAACGCCCACCGCCACCCGTCGTCGGACAGCGGGACCACGAAGTAGCCGATGAGGGCGGCGAGCAGCCAGCCGACCGCCCAGAACGACTCGAGCGCCACCACGACCCGCCCGCGGATCCGGGCCGGGGCGAACTCGCTCACCAGCGTCGACGCGACGGGGAGCTCGGCGCCGAGACCGAGGCCGATGAGGAACCGGAACACCAGCAGGGAGGCGACGGACCACGACAGCGCGGCCGCGCCGGTGGCCACTCCGTAGACCAGGAGAGTGAGGGCAAACACCTGGCGGCGCCCGACCCGGTCCGCGAGCAGCCCGCCCACGCTCGCGCCGACCGCCATGCCGACGAAACCGATGGACGCGACCCAGGACAGCGTCGTCGTGCCGAGGTCCCACTGGGCTGCGAGCGCCGCCATCACGAAGCTGATCAGGCCGACGTCCATCGCGTCGAGCGCCCATCCGGCGCCGGACCCGAGGACGAGCCGGCGATGCAGGCGTGTGAACGGCAGCCCGTCCAGCCGCTCGCTGCGGGTCGGCGCGGCG
>DASUEE010000091.1:0-2535 GCA_036275235.1 Acidimicrobiales bacterium
CGGACCGCGCCGACCGGGTAGCCCTCCGCCATCCAGAAGTCGACGGATGCCTCCGGATCCTTCCGCTTCGACAGCTTGCGACGGGTGCTGCCCTCGCTCTTCATCAGCGGTGCGACGTGGGCGTAGCGGACCGGCTCGAAGCCGAGCGCGCCGAACAGCTGCAGGTGCAGCGGCACGGAGGGGATCCACTCGTCGCCGCGCAGCACCAGGGTCACCCGCATGAGGTGGTCGTCGACGACGTGGGCGAGGTGGTAGGTGGGCAGGGGCAGCGGCTCGTCGGAGCTCTTCAGCAGCACGGCGTCGTTGCGGTTGTCGTCGGCCTCGATGCGACCCCGGATCTCGTCGTCGAAGGAGACGCGGCCGGGCTGGTCCGGGGCACGGAACCGCACGACGAAGGGGCGTCCCTGGTCGAGGGCGTCGGCGACGCGACCGGCGTCGGCGTCGCGCCACACCGCCCACTCGCCCCAGTACCCGAGGTCGACCTTCGCGGCCTGCTGGCACTCGGTGATCTCGGCCAGCTCCTCCTTGGTGGCGAAGTCGGGGTACGCGCGCCCGAGGTCGAGCAGGCGACGGACGTGGCTGCGGTAGATCTCCGACCGCTCCGACTGCCGGTAGGGCCCCCACGGCGCGTCGGCGGGCTCGGTGGGCCCGATGCCGAAGTGGGCGAAGGCGCGGGCGAAGTGCTCGTCGCTCTCGACCACGGCCCGGTGCTGGTCGGTGTCCTCGATGCGGACGAAGTAGCTCCCGCCGGACCGCTCGGCCAGCTCCCGCGCCACCGAGGCGACGTACACGCCGCCGATGTGCAGGAAGCCCGTCGGGCTCGGGGCGAAGCGGGTGACCTCGGCGCCGGCGGGGAGGTCGCGGGCCGGGGAGGCGGCCTCCCAGTGCTCGACGGGCTGGGTGCCGGGGAGCAGGCGGTCGAGGAGCTCGGGGGGAAGCATGCGGTCGGAACGTTAGGTGCCAGCATTGGAGGGTGACCGAGTCCCCCCACGACGACGCAGCCGCCGAGACGACCCGGTCGAGCGACTTCATCCGGGAGAAGGTCGACGCCGACCTCGCGTCCGGTCGCTTCGACCGGGTGCAGACCCGATTCCCGCCGGAGCCCAACGGCTACCTCCACATCGGGCACGCCAAGTCGATCTGCCTGAACTTCGGCCTCGCCGAGCAGTACGGCGGGCCCTGCCTCCTCCGCTTCGACGACACGAACCCGGTGGCCGAGGACCCGGAGTACGTCGACGCCATCATCGACGACATCCGCTGGCTGGGCTTCCAGCCTGCCGAGGTCGTGCACGCCAGCGACTACTTCGACCAGCTCTACGAGTGGGCCGAGGAGCTCGTGGGCAAGGGCCTCGCCTACGTCGACGACCAGGACGCCGAGACGATCTCCGCCCAGCGCGGCGGCTTCGGCGAACCGGGCACCGAGAGCCCGTTCCGGGAGCGCAGCCCGGAGGAGAACCTCGGGCTGCTGCGCCAGATGCGCGACGGCGCCTTCGCCGACGGCGAGAAGGTGCTGCGGGCGAAGATCGACATGTCGGCGCCGGTGATGACGCTCCGGGACCCGGTCCTGTACCGGATCCGGCGGCAGCCCCACCACCGCACCGAGGACCGCTGGGTCATCTACCCGACCTACGACTGGGCCCATGGCCAGTCCGATGCCATCGAGGGCGTCACGCACTCGCTCTGCACGCTCGAGTTCGCCGACCACCGCCCGCTGTACGACTGGTGCCTCGAGCACCTCGACCTGCCGCACGGCAAGCCGGAGCAGACCGAGTTCGCCCGGCTCGGCCTGACGCACACCGTGATGTCGAAGCGCCTGCTCCGCCGGCTGGTCGAGGACGGCGTGGTCGACGGCTGGGACGATCCGCGCATGCCCACCATCCGCGGCATGCGCAAGCGGGGCTACCCGCCCGAGGCGGTCCGGTCCTTCGTCGACGAGATCGGTGTCGCCCGCACGAACTCGACGGTGGAGATCGAGCTGCTCGAGTCGCACGTGCGCCGCCACCACAACGCCCACGCCCCACGGCGCATGGGCGTGCTGCGGCCGCTGCGACTGGTGATCGAGAACTGGCCCGAGGGGCAGGTCGACATGGTCGAGCTCGTCAACAACCCCGAGGACCCCTCGGCGGGGACCCGTGAGGTGCCGTTCTCCGGCGTGCTGCACATCGAGCGCGAGGACTTCGAGCTCGACCCGCCTCCCAAGTACTTCCGCCTGTCGCCCGGCCGCGAGGTGCGCCTGCGCGGCGGGTACTTCGTGACCGCCACCGAGGCGGTGCTGGACGACGCCGGCGAGGTCGTGGAGGTGCGCTGCACGTACGACCCGGAGACCCGCGGCGGCCAGGCACCCGACGGCCGGAAGGTGAAGTCGACGATCCACTGGGTGTCGGCGGTGCACGCCGTCGAGGCGACCGTGCACCTCTACGACCGGTTGTTCACCGAGCCGCATCCGGGGTCGGAGGGCCGCGACCCGCTGGACTCGCTCAACCCGGCGTCTCGGGAGACCGTGCAGGCGCTGGTGGAGCCGGCGCTCGCCGGCGC
>DASUEE010000092.1:0-2242 GCA_036275235.1 Acidimicrobiales bacterium
GCGAGGGCGGCGATGCCGATGGGCAGGGCGCCGTCGTCGGAGCTCGTGTACACGGGGTACAGCACCAGGCCCGACAGCAGCGCGGTCCAGGTCCACAGGATCACGACGCTGCGCCGCTGCCCGTGGCCGAGGTCCATGAGCCGGTGGTGCAGGTGCCCCTTGTCGGCCGCGGTCACGCCCGCCTTGCTCCGGGCGCGGCGCACGATCGCGTAGGCGGTGTCGAAGATCGGCACGCCGAGGATCACCAGCGGGATGAACATCGGGGCGAAGAAGAAGAACGTCTGGCTGGCCGAGTCGGCGGTGGAGTTGCCGGCGACCGCGATCGACGACGCCGCCATCAGCAGGCCGAGCAGCAGCGCGCCCCCGTCGCCCATGAAGATCGACGCCGGGTTCCAGTTGTGGGGCAGGAAGCCGACGCACGCCCCGCAGGTGGCGAGGGCGACCAGGGGCGCCACGTTGTCGGGCGCCAGCTGGGCGACGGACGGGTCGCCCATGCGCTCGGCGAAGAGGAACAGCGCGCCGGCGGCGATGGCCACGATGCCGGCGGCGAGTCCGTCGAGGCCGTCGATGAGGTTGATCGCCTGGCACATCCCGACCACCCACAGGACGGTGATGAGCGCCGCCATGTCCGGGGACAGGTTGATGAGGCCGATCTCGGGCATGCGGAACAGCAGGATCGACACGCCGGCCACGTTCAGGATGGAGCCGGCGAGGACGGTGCCGGCGGTCTTGGCCGGCGCCGAGATCTCGCGCACGTCGTCGATCGCGCCCACGGCGTAGACGACCACGGCCGCCACGGCCACGCCGAGCGGGACCGTGGGCGCGTCGAAGATGGCGCCGAAGCCCCCGCCCCGCCAGCCGACGAGCATGCCGGCGAGGAAGCCGAGCAGGAGGCCGAGGCCGCCGAGCGTGGGCGTGGGCTTCTCGTGCACCCGCCGGTCGTCGGGCACCGCGATGGCGCCGACCCGGCGGGCCAGCGCGCCGGCCAGCGGCGTGGCGACCAGCGTGGTCAGCGCGGCAGCGAGGAAGACTCCGAGCGCGTCCATCGGCGCGCCTCAGCGCCCGCGGGTCAGGCGGGGTACGGGGCGAACGTGCCGCACAGCGCCCGCACCTCGTCGCGCACGGCGGCGATCTCGCCCTCGTCCTCGCGCCCGTCGAGCGTGCGCACGATGAGCTCGGCGATCTGCTCCATCTCCTCGACGCCCATGCCCTGCGTGGTGACCGCCGGCGTGCCGATGCGCAGGCCCGAGGTGATGTACGGCGGGCGGGGGTCGTCGGGGACGGTGTTCTCGTTCAGCGAGATGCCGGCCCGGTCGAGGGCGAGGCGGGCCTTCTTGCCCGACAGGTCCGGGTCGTAGGAGCGCAGGTCGACGAGCAGCAGGTGGTTGTCGGTGCCGCCGGAGACGAGCCGCAGGCCCCGGCCGGCGAGCCCCCGGGCGAGCGCCTCGGCGTTGCGCACGATCTGCGCCGCGTAGGTGCGGAACTCGTCGGTGGCCGCCTCGGCGAAGGCCACGGCCTTGCCGGCGATGACGTGGTCGAGCGGACCGCCCTGCAAGCCGGGGAACATCGCCTTGTCGATGCGGTCGGCCAGCTCCTCGGTGCACAGGATCGCCCCGCCTCGGGGCCCTCGCAGGGTCTTGTGGGTGGTGAAGGTGACGATGTCGGCCACCGGCACCGGCGAGGGGTGGGCGCCGCCGGCGACGAGGCCGGCGATGTGGGCGGCGTCGAACATGAAGAACGCCCCGACCTCGTCGGCGATCTCGCGGAACGGGGCCGGGTCGATGATCCGGGGGTAGGCGGTGGCGCCGGCGACGATGATCTTGGGCCGGTGCTCGCGGGCGGCGTCGCGCACCTGGTCGAGGTCGATGCGCTCGTCGGACGCGGTGACCCCGTAGGACACGAAGTGGTACAGCTTGCCGCTGGCGTTCACGGGCGAGCCGTGGGTGAGGTGGCCGCCCTGGTCGAGGCGCAGGCCGAGCACCGTGTCGCCCGGATCGAGCAGGGCCAGGTACACGCCCATGTTGGCGTTGGCGCCCGCGTGGGGCTGCACGTTCGCGTGGGCGGCGCCGAAGAGCGACTTGGCCCGCTCGATGGCGAGGGTCTCGACGTCGTCGATGACCTCGTTGCCGCCGTAGTAGCGCTTGCCGGGGTAGCCCTCGGAGTACTTGTTCGTGAGCACGGAACCGGTGGCGCGCATGACGGCCGGCGACGTGAAGTTCTCCGACGCGATCAGCTGGAGGGT
>DASUEE010000093.1:0-11583 GCA_036275235.1 Acidimicrobiales bacterium
TGGCGCGGTCGTCGCGAGGGCGCGACGCGCTCCAGCACGGCCCCCTCGTGGTCGATCCCGCCCGACGGGTGGTGACCCTCGACGGGGAGGCCGTCCCCCTGACCGCGAAGGAGTTCGAGCTGCTCGAGTTCATGGCCCGCCACCCGGCGCAGGCCTTCGACCGGGCCGAGCTCCTGCGGGCCGTGTGGCAGTCGTCCACGGAGTGGCAGCAGGCCCGGACCGTCACCGAGCACGTGCACCGCCTGCGTCGGAAGCTGGGTCCGGGGTGGGTCAGCACCGTCCACGGTGTCGGGTACCGGTTCGAGCCTCACGACCGCCGGGCCTCCTGACGCCGGCCTCAACCGGCGGCTGCCTCCGGCTGGGCGTGGAGCGCCGCCCGCAGCGCCCGTCGGGATCCGGTGTCGTCGAAGCCCCACCGCCGCAGCTGGTCCTCGACGTCGGCGGCGGTGGCGCCGACGTCGAGCAGGCTCCGGGCGAGCCGCGTGGCGTGGGCGCTGTCCGCCGGGTTCGGACCGTGGCGCCGCCGCTCTCGCTGCCAGTCGTCGTGGGCGGCGCGCAGGTGGCGCGGGAGGCGTTGCACCTGGGCGCCCGACAGGGGCGGGAGGCGCCGACGGACGGCCAGGATGCCGTGGTCGGCCGGCTGGATGCAGCCGAAGCGGATGCAGCGGTCGATCGCCCGGTGGAAGGGCCCGTTGCGGCCGCCCTTCGACCCGATGCCGATGGAGCGGGCCGCGTCCTGGGCGTCGAGGCTGAAGCCGTCGGGGTGGGCGTCGAACTCGACGGCGAGCCGCCGGAGCAGCCAGGTGCTGGTCGGACCCAGGAGGGGCAACCAGAACCGCTCGACGTAGGCCGATCGGGGATCGATGCCGAGGCGATCGCACACCGGGTCGGCCCAGGGGACGACGAGGAGCGGTGGGACGCGGACGGGTTCGGGCGGGGCGATGGGCACGATGGTCTCCCTCGGAGCTCTCGGGCAGCGGGGGAAGATGCATTCCGTGCATGTCCATGCACTTCCATGCACCTCCGATCCGACCATGATCGGGACTAGCGTGTCAAGGGTGGACGAAGCGATCGCCGAGGCCCGCCGCCTGCTCGCCGACGCATCCCGGGTGGTCGTGCTGACCGGCGCCGGGATCAGCACCGACAGCGGGATCCCCGACTTCCGCGGCCCGAACGGCGTGTGGACCAAGGACCCCGAGGCGGAGAAGCTCGCCACCCTCCACCACTACGTGTCCGACCCCGCCGTCCGTGCGAAGGCCTGGAGGCGGCGCCTCGAGACCCTCGCCACCACCTACGAGCCCAACGAGGGCCACCACGCGCTGGTCCGGCTCGAGCGGCGCGGCTCGCTCGACACGCTGATCACCCAGAACGTCGACGGGCTGCACCTCGCCGCCGGCACCAGTCCCGACAAGCTGGTCGAGGTCCACGGGGCCACGCGAGACGTGATGTGCCTCGACTGCGACGACCGGGCGCCCATCGAGGCGGCGCTCGAGCGGGTGCGAGCCGGCGAGGAAGACCCCGCCTGCCGCTCCTGCGGCGGCATCCTCAAGACCGCCACGATCTCCTTCGGGCAGGGGCTGGTGCCCGACGACCTCGCCCGAGCCGACGCGGCGGCACGGCGCGCCGACCTCATGCTGGCGGTCGGCACCACGCTCGGCGTCTACCCGGTGGCGGGCGTGGTGCCCCTCGCCAAGTCCCACGGGGCGCCCGTGGTGATCGTCAACGGCGGGCCCACCGAGATGGACGACCTCGCCGACGTGCGCCTGGAGGGCTCGAGCTCCACCCTGCTCCCGGCGATCGTGCCCTGAGGTCTAGGACGCGCTCATCGCGTGCTCGACCTCGTCCGGGTGCGCCGAGCGGATGAAGAGCAGCTCGTCGAGGCCGTCGAGGAAGAGGTCCACCAGGTCGGGGTCGAAGTGCGTGCCCCGCTCGCACCGGAGCTGGTGGACGCACTCGTCGATGCTGAAGGCCCGCTTGTACCGGCGCGGGGTGCTCAGCGCGTCGAACACGTCGGCGATGGCGACGATGCGGCCGACGATCGGGATGTGGTCGCGCCCCAGCCCGTGGGGGTAGCCCGAGCCGTCCCACCACTCGTGGTGCGTGAGGGCGATGGTGGCGCCCAGCTCGAGGAGCGGCGACTCCGACCCGGAGAGGATCCGGTGGCCGAGCAGCGTGTGGGTGCACATGACCTCGCGCTGCTCCGGGGTGAACGGGCCGTCGTGCAGCAGGACGTGGTCGGGGATGCCCAGCTTGCCGATGTCGTGCATCGGGCTGGCCACCCGGATGTCCTCGCACGTGTCCCGGTCGAAGCCCGCCCGCCGGGCGAGGATCGCGGCGTAGGCGCTCATCCGCTCGAGGTGGCTGCTGGTCTCCCGGTCGCGGTGCTCGGCCGCCACGGCCAGCCGGTGGATCGTCTCCGCCCGGCTGCGGGCGAGCGCCCGGGTGCGGGCGTCCACGAGGCTCGACAGGCGATCCCGGTGGCGTCGGTTCTCCTGCTCGAGCCGGCGCCAGTGGCCGGCGTTGGCCACGTTCACCTGGACCTCGGTCATCTGGAACGGCTTCAGCAGGTAGCCCTGCACCCCGACCTGCACGGCCCGCTCGGCGGTCTGCGCGTCGTCCACGCCCGTGGCCACCACCGCGCCGATGGCGGGATCCGCGCGACGCAGCCGGGCGACGAGGTCGATGCCGTCGCCGTCGGGGAGCCCGACGTCGGCGAGCACGACGTCGATGCCGGCGCCGTGGCGTCCGTGCAGGACCTCGGCCTCGGCGGCGCTGCCGGCGACGTGCACGATGTCGAAGCCGCCACCCAGGTGCCGCCCGAGGGCACGCGCCAACGCCGGCTCGTCCTCGACGATGAGCAGGCCGCTCACGCCACCGGCTCCCGCAGGTCGGCGACGGCGGCGAGCAGCGCCTGGCTCGTGAACGGCTTGGCCACGAACCGGGCGCCCTCGGCCGCCACCTGCTCGGCGCTCAAGAGGTCGCGGGAGTACCCCGAGGCGTAGATCACCCGCACCCCGGGGAGCGAGGACCGGACCCGCTCGGCGACGTCGTGCCCGCTCAGCGGTCCGGGCAGCACCACGTCGGTGAGCAGGACCGTCGGCTGCACGCCGTCGAGCAGGTGATCGAGGGCCTCGTGGCCGTCGGCGGCGGGCACCACGGTGTGCCCCGCCCGCTCGAGCAGCCGCTGCGCCGCCCGGCGGACGGCCGGCTCGTCCTCGACCACGAGGATCAGCTCTCGGTCGTCCGCTGCACCGCTCACGGAGACCGGCGCGGCCTCGGGCACCGGCTCGGCATGGCTGCAGGGCAGGGAGACCACCACGCTCGAGCCCCGGCCGGGGGCGGAGTCGATGGTGACGGACCCTCCTGCTCGGGTGGCGATGCCGTAGACGATCGAGAGGCCGAGGCCGGTCCCGTGGTCGGCGTGCTTGGTGGAGAAGAACGGCTCGAAGGCGCGCTCGACCACCTCCGGTGCCATGCCCTTGCCGTCGTCGGTCACCCGGAGGTGGACCTCGTCGCCGACCCGCTCCGTGCGGACCTCGATGCGCGTGCCCGATCGGATCGCCGCGTCGCGCGCGTTCACGACCAGGTTGAGCAGCACCTGCTCGAGCTCGGCCGGGTCGCCGACGACCTGGGCGCCGGGTGCGCCGGTGCGCACGTCGAGGTCCACGTGCTCGCCGAGCGTGCGTCGGAGCAGATCTGCCATGTGCTCGACGATCGGGTCGAGGGCCACGGCCTCGCGGCGGGTCAGGCCACGCCGGCTGAAGGACAGGAGCTGCTTCGTGAGCCGGGCGCCCCGCTGGGTCGCGTCGATGATCGCCTCGACGTCGGCCTGCATCGCCGGGTCGTCGAGGTCGGCCAGCACGAGCTCCGAGGTCGACGCGATCGCAGCCAGCAGGTTGTTGAAGTCGTGGGCGATGCCGCCGGCGAGCTGGCCGATCGTCTCCATCCGCTGGGCCTGCTGCAGGTCGCCCTCCAGGGCCGCCCGCTGCTCCTCGGCCGCCTCGGCAGCGGCGAGCGCCCGCAGCGCGGCGTCGCGCCGGCGCAGGGCGGTCGACAGCAGCCCGGCCACCACCAGGGTGAGCAGCACCCCGAACGCACCGACGGCCACCGGGGGGAACGAGGGCATGGCGGTGCCGCCCACCTCGATGGTGAGGACCTGCTCGGCGACGTCCGTCCGCTGCGACCGGGTCGTACCCGACAGCGGCAGGTCGATCGTCGACGCCAGCACGGCTCGCGACGGGTCGCGCGCCTCGCCGACGTAGACGGCGAAGCGGTCGACCCCGGCCATCGTGTCGGTCAGGAAGAGCCCGTTCTCGCTGACGTCGAACAGCCGGGCCGCGGCGTAGCGCTGGCCGTCCAGCGAGGTCGTGCCGGCGACGAGCCCGATCAGTCCCTGCTGGCTCACCACGAACCCGAACGCCGAGCGAGCGACGAGGTCGTCCACCTGAGCGACGGCCGCTGCGTCGCCGAGCAGGATCGCGGCCAGACGGCGTTGCTCGTCGGCGTTGGCCGGGTCGGGCGCCACGGCGGTGACGACGGCGGGGTCGGTCCCGGCGAGCTCGAAGAGGACGAAGCCGTCGTCGAACTGCTGGCTCTCGACGAACTGCTGCTGCAGCGCAGGATCGCCTCCGGTCACCGTGGCGACGGCGGCGAGCGAGCTGAGCTCGGCCTCGAAGCCGTAGGCGAGTCCCTGGATCACCATGCCGATCTCGCTCAAGCCCCGCTCGAGCGAGCTCGAGAGCTCGCGGTCGGCGGTGCGGCCCACGTCCCGGCTCACCGTGACGCTCAGCGCGATGCCGAGGAGCAGGATGGCGAGCGGGGCGACGACGCTGCGGCGGCGCATCACCGGGCACCGCGTCGGGTCGTCACGGATCGGATCACGAGGGGATCGGGGTTCATGGTGCGAACGTTGCGCCGTGGACCTCAGCGGCGCATCGAGCCTTCCTCAACGGACCATCAACCCCCCGACCCCCGCCAACCACCCGAAGCGGCCGGTATGGCACGATTCGGGCGTGGCGCAGGCGGTGCACCCGGGTTCGCTGGTGGTCGTCGACGACGACGCCGCCATCCGCGACGCCCTGTGCGAGCTGCTCCGGCGCGACGGCTACGACGTGCACGCCTGCGCCACCGGCGCCTCCGTGCTCCCCGCCGTGGCCGCGGTCGACCCCGACGTCGTCCTCCTCGACCTCGGCCTGCCCGACGTGAACGGCTTCGACCTGCTGCGGGCCCTGCGCGACGTGAGCGCCGTGACCGTGATCGTGCTGTCCGGGTACGCGTCCGAGAGCGACCGCGTCCTCGCCCTCGAGCTGGGCGCGGACGACTACGTGGTGAAGCCCTTCCTGGCCCGGGAGCTCGTGGCCCGCATCCGCGCCCACCGGCGGCGCGCGGTGGCGTCGGTCGATGCGGTCTCCGACGCCGTCGTCGCCGGCGACGTCCACGTGGACCTCGGCACCCGTGACGTCGTGGTCCAGGGGGTGCGGGTCGAGCTGACCGCCCGGGAGTTCGACCTGCTCGCCCACCTCGCGTCCTCGCCGCGCCGCGTGTTCTCCCGGGCGCAGCTGCTCGAGGCCGTGTGGGGATCCTCGGGGGACTGGCAGCAGGAGGCGACGGTGACCGAGCACGTCCACCGCCTCCGCCAGAAGCTGGGCGCCGAGCGCATCGCCACGGTGCGGGGCGTGGGCTACCGCTTCGAGCCCGTCGAGGTCGCGGGTCCCGTGGCGGCCGGGCCCCACGTTGCGGAATAGGGCCCGGCTGCGCAATTGTTGACCTGCTGAGTAGGGATTTCCCCTCGCACGTCCGACCACCTCCGGAGCGACACCATGGCGAACTTCCGCGACCTCCTCGCCGCCACGAAGGCCCAGATCACCGAGATCGACACCGAGGAGGCCGACCGCCTCCGCCGCGAGGGGGGGAACGTCGTCATCCTCGACGTCCGCGAGCCCGACGAGAACGCCCAGGGCTCGATCCCCGGCGCGGTGTTCATCCCGCGCGGCCAGCTCGAGTCGAACATCGAGAACAAGGTCTCGGACAAGGGCGCCAAGGTCCTGATCCACTGCGCCTCCGGCGTCCGGTCGGCGTTCGCGGCGAAGACCCTCGCCGAGCTCGGCTACACCGACGTCGCGTCCGTGGCGGGCGGCTTCAACAAGTGGAAGGACGAAGGGCGCGAGTGGGGGGTCCCGAAGAACCTCACCGCCGAGCAGCGCAACCGGTACCAGCGCCACCTGCTCCTGCCCGAGGTCGACATCGCCGGCCAGATCGCGCTGCTCGAGGCCAAGGTCCTGCTGCTGGGTGCCGGCGGCCTCGGCTCGCCGGCCGCGCTGTACCTCGCCGCGGCAGGCGTCGGCACCATCGGCATCATCGACATGGACGTCGTCGACGAGTCGAACCTGCAGCGCCAGATCCTGCACAACCTCGACCGCATCGGCATGCGCAAGGTCGACTCCGCGAAGGAGACGCTCACCCGGCTGAACCCGGACGTGAACGTCGTGACCCACGACGTGCGCCTCGACGCCAGCAACGTCCTCGACATCATCGGCGACTACGACCTCATCGTCGACGGCACCGACAACTTCCCCACCCGGTTCATGGTCAACGACGCCTCGGTGAAGCTCGGCATCCCCGTGGTGCACGGGTCGATCTTCCGCTTCGAGGGCATGGTCACCGTGTTCGACCCGAAGAACGGGCCCACCTACCGCGACATGGTCCCCGAGCCCCCGCCTGCCGAGCTGGCTCCCAGCTGCGCCGAGGCCGGCGTCCTCGGCGTGCTCCCGGGAATCGTCGGGTCGCTGCAGGCCATCGAGGCCATCAAGCTGATCCTCGGCCTCGGCGACCCCCTGATCGGGCGCCTGCTGGCCTACGACTCCCTCGAGCAGACGTTCCGGGAGTACAAGGTCCGAGTCGACCCCGCCAACGAGATCACCTGGGAGAACCGGGACCGCATCCAGGTCGTCGAGCTCGACGGCCTGTGCATGCCCGCTCCGCTCGGCTGACCTTTTCGGTCAAGTTCGGCATCGCCTCGACCGATCACCCTCGTGTTCGCAGGAGCACGCTGGGTGAGGTCGAGGGATGCCGTACACGGGAGAGGGCCAGGAGCAGGCAGGACGGGCGCGGCGCTGGATCGGGTTGGCGTTCGCCGGCCTGGCCGCCGGCGCCGGTGCGCTCCTGCTCGGCGCGTCGCCGGCCGCCGCGGCACCGACCGCGCCGACCGCGTGCTCGACCTCCAGCCTCCTCGGTGACACGGCCGGCGTCGACTCGATCGAGGCGAACGCCCAGCAGGACTTCCTCGGCCGGCTGAACGACCTGCGCCGGTCCAAGGGCCTCGGCCCCCTCGTCTGGAACGGCGCGGTGGCGGCTCCCGCCATCTCCTGGTCCCAGACCATGTCGTCCCAGGACTGGCTGCACCACGCCCGGGACACGGGCGGGGACGACGGCGTCGAACCCCACCAGGACTACGTCACCATCAACTCGAAGATCGTCGCCAACTGGCAGCGCCTCGCCGAGAACGTGGGCGTGAGCGGCATGTACGGCTCCTGCACGATGGCCGACCTCGAGGCGAACACCGCCAAGGCGGTCAGCACCCTCCACGACGCCTTCGTCGCCTCCTCGGGCCACTACGCCAACATGGTCGGCGACCACAACCAGGTGGGCATCGGCGTGCACATCGACGGCGGCAAGCTCTGGGTCACGGTCCGCTTCGCCAAGGGCGACCTGCCGGCCGGCTCGACGGGCCTCGCCTCCACCATCGTCACGCAGGCCACGGCCAGCTACGTCGACGCCGTCTACCAGCTCTTCGGGGGGCGGGCGGCGACCTCGGCCGAGAAGTCCTACTGGGCGCCGGCGGTGGCGTCGGGCAACCGGGTCGCCCTGACCTCGGCGCTCGCCGTCACCGACTCCTGGGCCGGCGCCCGGATCAGCGAGCTGTACCAGACCGTGTTCCAGCGCAGCGCCGACGGCGCCGGCCGGGCGTACTGGCTCGACCAGATCCGCCGTGGCCTGCCGCTCGAGTCGGTCGGCGTCGAGTTCTACCGCTCCGGTGAGTACTTCACCCGCAGCGGCGGCACGAACCGGGCCTGGATCGAGGCGCTCTACGACGACCTGCTCGGGCGCACGGCCGACGGCGGCGGCGTGTCCTACTGGCTCGGCCAGCTGGCCGCCGGCCAGCCCCGCTCGGCGGTGTCGGCCAACTTCTACCGGTCGAACGAGTCCCGCCGGGACCGGGCCGGCAGCCTGCACGAGGACGTGCTCGGCTCCCGCCTGGCCGATCCCGGCCTGCAGCAGTGGGCCGACCGCCTCGCCTTCGTCGGCGACGTGCGCCTGGCGGCCGACCTCGCGGCCACCCAGTCCTTCTGGAACCTGGCCACCCGCTGAGCCTCTTGTAGCGTCGTCCGCCGTGCCGGACGCGCTGCCCGAGGTCGACCTGGACGCCGTCCCGCTGCGGGCGGCGTGCCTGCCCGAGGACTTCCGGGCCCTGAAGCACTGGATGCGCCACGTCTTCCCGTGGGGCCAGCGCGAGCACGGCCGCCGCTTCCCGCGGGGCGCCGAGTACCGCAAGCACTGGGAGGTCGTGCAGGCGATCCGCACGATGGCCCACGCCGGCGTGCTCCGGCCGGACGCCGAGGTGCTGGGCGTGGGGGCCGGGACCGAGCCCACCGTGTTCTGGCTCACCCAGCACGTGCGGCGGGTGTTCGCCACCGACCTGTACCTCGCCGGCGGCTGGGAGGAGTCGGCCAGCCAGCGGATGCTCACCGAGCCGGGTTCGGCCTGGGAGGGCCCGTGGAACCCCCGCCGCCTGGTCGTGCAGCACATGGACGCGCTCGACCTGCGCTACGAGGACGACAGCTTCGACGCGGTCTTCTCCTCGAGCAGCATCGAGCACTTCGGGACGCACGACGACGTCGCCCGCAGCATCCGGGAGGCGCACCGTGTCCTGAAGCCCGGCGGGGTGCTGACGGTGTCGACCGAGCTGCGGGTGCAGGGGCCGGGCCCCGGGCTCCCGGACATCCTCATGTTCGACCGCGACGAGCTTCGCCGGTGCGTGCTCGACGCCGCTCCCTGGGAGCCGATCGGCCCGGAGCGGACGACCCTGCCCGACCCGGCCCTCGCGGTCGACTTCGAGGCGGCCGCCGCCGACGTGCAGGCCCACGTCGCCGAGCACGGCGAGATCCGCTGGGCCCACCTGCGCTGGAGCGCCTATCCCCAGGTCTCGTTGCGCCACCGCCACTTCGACGACGAGCGGGTGTGGACGAGCGTCCACCTCGCGCTGCGCAAACCGCTCTGACGTCCGGTTCCGCTCAAGTCCTCCCGGTTCGCGCGCCGATGCTCTCCCCGGTCACGATGCCCTCCGCCACACCCCGCCGCCTCTTCGCCCTCGCCGCTGCTGCGGCACTGGCGATCACGTCAGTGCCCGCCACGGCGTGGGCCCAGGAGCCGCTCCCGGTCGAGGGGTCCGACGGCGTGGCGCCCCCGGACTCGCTGGTGGAGGACCCCTTCCTCGACGGCGACGTCGCCGCGGAGGAGCCCGGCCAGGCGTTCCCCGACGTGCGCGGGGTCCACCTCGCAGCGCTCGGCTACCTGGGACCGGTGCTCGACGCCGAGGTCATCGGCCGGGCCACCGCCGAGCTGCCCGAGGATCCCCGCGAGCGGGTGGTGGAGCTCAGCCGCCGCCTCTCCGAGCTGCCCGTCCAGCGCGACGGCCTGGCGGCGGCTTCGGTCGCCCTCGACGGCGCGCTGGCGCGCCTCGACCCCGAGGTCGGCCGCCGGCGGTCGACGGTGTCGGTGGCCGACCTGGTCGTCGTCGACGCGTCACGTCGCGCCGAGGCGGCGCAGGACCGGGTGGGGGAGCGGACCCGCCAGCTCACGTCGCACCGGCGCCAGATGGCCGAGGTCGCCGTCGCCGCCTACATCCGCCCGCCGGATGCCGACACGCTCGGCGCGGTGCTGGGGGGTGCGGCCACCTCGAACGCCGACCTGACCGCCGCCGTCCTGTTCGACACCAAGGTCGATCACGACGGCATCGTCCGCGACGAGATCGAGGTCGCCCGGGCGCTCTCGGTCGAGCAGCTCCGCGCCGACCGCGCCGACCTGGCGGCGGCGGCGGACCGAGCGGACTCCGCCCGGGTCCGGCTGGCGCGGGCCGAGGCCAGGCGCGACGCCCACCATCGCGCCCGGGAGCTGGTCGCCGCGGCCCACGCCGAGCTGGAGCGGGTGCTTCCCCAGCTCCAGGCCGACCTCGACCGCACCATCGCCGAGACGTGGCCGATCGAGGCGCTCGCCGCCGGGACCACGGACGACGCCGGCGCCATCGTCCGGGTCGCCGGGATCGCCGTGCACGCGGCCATCGCCCCCCGGGTCCAGGCCCTCATCGCCGCCGCCCACGCCGACGGCGTCCCCCTCGGCGGCTGGGGCTACCGGAGCACCGCCCAGCAGATCGAGCTGCGTCGGGCCCACTGCGGCCCGACGCCCGAGGACGTCTGGCTGAAGCCGTCCTCGCAGTGCTCGCCGCCCACGGCGCGTCCGGGCGCGTCGATGCACGAACGCGGGTTCGCCATCGACTTCCACCTCGCGGGGCGGAGCATCTCGACGCGGCAGTCGCCGGGCTACCAGTGGCTGGCCGAGCACGCAGCCGCCTACGGGCTGGTCAACCTCCCGAGCGAGCCGTGGCACTGGAGCGTGAACGGCCAGTAGCCGGCCGGCCACCCCCTCCTCAGTAGGCTCGACCGCCATGCGAGGACCGAGGCAGATCGTCGGTGGCGTGCTGCGACGCCTTGGCCTGCGGCGCCCGCCGGCGCTCGAGCCCGTCGACGAGGTGCGTCCGGACTACGTCACCCTCATCCACGCCGTGAAGAACGACGTGATCGGCGAGGTCCGGGGGATCAACGACAACTTCTACGCCCTGTCGTCGTCGCAGCAGGCCATCGTCGACCACCACGCCCTCACCGGCGCCCGGGCCGAAGCCCTGATCGAGGCCGTCGGCGCCACCCGGGCGGAGCTGCAGGCGGCGCGCCAGGAGGTCATGGACACGCTCGAGCGCATGGCCCCCCTCGCCCGGGCCCGCTTCGTGTACGACGCCCGGCTGTCCGACATCGACGAGCCCACCGCCGGGGTCATCAACTACCTGCTCTGCCACCGGGGCCCGCTCGCAGACGTCGGCCTCTGGCGCAACGAGCCGGTGGTCGTCGAGTGGCTGCCCGGCGACGCCCGCGTCGCCGCCGTGAACGAGCGCATCGTCGAGCAGCCGTTCGTGTACGGCGTCCTCGCCGACCTGCCCACCGGGTCGCGCATCGCCGACGTCGGCGGCGCCGAGAGCCTCGTCGGGCTGAGCCTCGCCTCCAGCGGCCACCAGGTCACCGTGGTCGAGCCGGCCGGCTACCCCTACGAGCACCCGAACCTCGCCGTGGTCGAGCGCACCCTCGACGAGGTCGAGGTCGACGAGCCGGTGGACGCCGTGGTGCTGCTCTCGGCCATCGAGCACTTCGGCCTCGGCGCCTACGCCGACAACGGGGCCCTCGACGACGACGCCGACCTGGCCGCCATGAAGCGGGTGCGCGAGCTGCTCGCCCCGGGCGGGCGGGTCGTGCTGACCAC
>DASUEE010000094.1:0-2399 GCA_036275235.1 Acidimicrobiales bacterium
GGACCTGTTCGACCACATCGGCGTGCTGCCCGCCGATCGCCGGGTGCCGGAGCTGTTCCTGTACCGGTTCACCGGCTCGAACCGGAAGGGCTGGCCACCGCTGGCGCTGGACGAGCACGGCGGCGCGTGGCGGCCCGTGCGCCACCGGGGTCGACGCCGAGGCTTCCACTGGAAGCCGATGGACGACCGGTCGGCAGCCCACCACTGCGGTGTGGCGTCGTGGGACTTCGACCGTGCGCATCGCGAGCGCGAGCGGCGCGAGGCCTGGGAGCGGGACGGGTGGCCCGACTGGGACGACGAACCGATCGGCGAGCTGTGATGTTGCCGATCCATCTGTTGGCGACTTGGAAGGGTCCTCATCGCTCGACGCCGTGACGAGGCGTTGGCGACGACGATCACCGGGCGTCGCGGTCCCGGCGGACGGCATCCACCGCAGCGCGCAGCGGGATCTTCCCGGCCGCCTGATCGGAGACGCGCTTGCCCACCTCCAGCTCGTAGGCGGCGGTCAGCCAGTCGCGCACCGTGTCGTCGACCTCGTCGGCGTCGCGGAGGTTGACCACGTGGTGCCAGCGGCCGCCGTACTCGGCCGGCTTGCGGGAGATGCGCGGGTGGTCGAGGCGCGACGGCGAGAAGAACGACAGGGCGACCCACTTCGTCATCGGCCGCAGCTGGGCGAACGTCGTGTGGACCTTGAAGAAGATGCCCACCGAGACCGGCTCGACGTGCACGTCGCCCAGCGACGCCAGGTGGGCGTGCACCGCCTCGAAGATCGGCCGCTCGCGCTCGGGGCCGGTCGAGAAGTACTCCTCGAGCGTGAGCGCCGGCGCGCACTCGTGACCCTGCCGGGTCCGACCGAACTGGCGCCCGCACTCCGGGCAGGTCCACCGGGTCACGCGGCCAGTGTGGCGCGTGCCGGCGTGCTCGCGGAGTTCTTGTCAGACCCCCCTGGGTTGAATGGTGTGAGGCGGCTCCGCGTGGGCGGGGTGCGCCACTCGTCGGCTCTGCGCCGACCATCGCATCGGATGGAAGGAGCACGCCGTGCGTGCCACCTGTCCTGCCGGCACCCCTGCGGAGGTGCCGTCATGTCCATGACCCTCGTCCGGTCCGACCTCGAGTCGTCGCTCGACGCGCTCGAGGACGTCGTCTCCCGGCTGCTCGAGGCCGATCTCGACCAGCTGTCCGCCGAGGCGGAGCTGCGCCTCGCCGGCCGGTTGGAGGTGCTCCGGCGCCGACTCGACGCCGGTACCGACCGGGCGGCAGGCCACCTCGACCACAGCGCCGCGTTCTCGCTCGACGGCCATCGCTCTGCCAAGGGTGCCTTGAAGGCGATCGGGCGGCTCTCCGGCCCGGAGGCGCACGGGCGGGTTCGCACCGCTCGGGCCCTGCGGCAGCTGCCCCGGGTGGCCGCCGCCTACGAGGCCGGCTCGGTGCCCACCGCCCACATCCGGGCGATCTCTCGGGTGGCGTCGAACCCGAGGGTGGCCGAACACCTGGCGGTCGCCGACGGCATCTTCGCCGAGCAGGCGTCGGTGCTCGACTACGACGACTTCACCGCCTTCCTCCTGCAGTGGGAATCGCTCGCCGACGCCGACGGCGCCGACCGTGGAGCCGAGGAGTCCCACGGACGCCGGCGGGTCGGGCTGGTGGAGAGCTCGATCAACGGGTCGTGGTCGCTGGAGGGCAGCTTCGGCGCCCTGCAGGGCGCCGCCATGGCCGAGGTGCTCGACCAGTTCGAGCGGGCCGAGCTGCTGGCCGACTGGGCCCAGGCGCGCGAGACGTACGGCGCCGGTGCGCTCCTCGAGCAGCTCGCCCGCACACCGGCCCAACGTCGGGCCGATGCGCTCTTCGAGATCTTCCGGCGGGCGGCCTCGTCACCGGCGGACGGCCGGTCGCCCGAACCCCTCGTCAACGTCGTGATCGACCAGGCGACGTTCGAGGAGCAGCTCCGCCGGTCCTCCGGCGAGGACGTCGTCGTCGACCCGAACGGGGACGTCGAGCGCCGGCGCTGCCATACCGTGGGCGGCACGCTCCTGCACCCGGGGGACGTGCTCGCCGCCGCGCTCGTCGGTCACGTGCGTCGGGTCGTCGTCGACGGAAGGGGCACGGTCATCGACCTCGGCGCCCGACGCCGGCTGTTCACCGGGTCGAGCCGGGACGCCGTCATGCTCCAGGCGATGCTGCGTGGGCCCGGCGGGCTCCGTTGCCTCTGGAGCGGCTGCGACGGGCGGGGCGGTTGCCTCCAGGCCGACCACCGGGAACCGGCCGGACGAGGAGGACCGACCGACGTCGTGAACTCCGAGGCGTTCTGCGGGTTCCACAACCGCATCAAGGAACGGGGCTTCCGGCCCGAGCGACGACCCGACGGCGAGTGGGTCATCCACCGACCCGACGGCGGGCCC